>JAJQFK010000008.1 GCA_021201175.1 Candidatus Gastranaerophilales bacterium
ACTACTAGTCTTAAAGATGGCAGAGATTGCCGCGCCCGCCGCGGGCGGACTCGCAGAAATAGTTTTGCTGTGTCGTTTTACAAAGTGGCAGAATGGAATTTCTACTCCAACAATATTATTTTTAGCTGTAGCTATCTATGCAAAAACAAAAACCTAATTAATCACCCCTGCAAAGCGCGTACGAACCCGTGGTGCTCCGAATGTAGCTGGCCGGCCTAGTCGAGCCTAACGTCGAGAAGTACACGAGGTATGCGTAGCCCGTGCTGCCCTCTGACGACGCCCAGACGTTGAAACCAGCGCTTGTAGGCAGCCCTATTGAAGCAGCTTTTTCACTGTCATATTTTCCTCCACTCCATAACTCACTTGATAATGATTGGAGTTCAGAAGTCGTCGGCATATTTGCGACACCGCCGCAGGCTTCAACTGCCCCAGCCCAGTAATCATTTGAATAATAACAGGGGTATATTATACGAAGTGCGCTTCTGTTTGTTGCAGAACAATCCGATATAGCAGTTGGTTTAAATGCACTGCCAAAACATGCTCCGCCAAGTTCTACCGAACATTCAGAACCTAATCCTCCGGCATTTATTGATAATACATCATCAGTATATTTATTTGGTTTCTTTTTTCCGTTCCAGTCAAATATCGCCGCTATACACTTGTTTGAACTGCTTGAATCTTCCGACCAGTTCATACCGTCTGTTGCCGATATATCACACAGGGTATTGTATGTAATTATCATGCTTGTTCCATCCAGTGTTACTATCCCTACTGTATCATCCCAATTTACAGTTTCTCCTGTCGGCATTTTCAACGTCTTTGCTGTTTTGGTCTTACTTATATCCCATTCTTTTCCTTCATCATTTAATATAACGCTTTCTGTCGGCCAGCAATCAGATATATCAGAATTTTCGCATATTTTCGCGATTCTGAAATGTTTTTGAAATTCGTTTACAAAATTTCGTGTTGAACCGTATCCGGTTAACCCGACAGATGCCAGCATTGCATCCGTTCCCTTTGATACTTTTTGCCTTATATTAGCAACCCTTTTTTCTTTTACAAATGATTGAACATTATTTACCACCGCCGGTACTGTTATTACCGCTACTACCCCGATTATTACCAGTGCTATGAGTACTTCTGATAATGTAAAAGACTTTTTCATACCTTTTCTCCACAAATTAATTTTATAATATAAAAATATATGTTTATAATTTAAAATTATATGTTATAATATAAATATGTCAAACAGGATAAAATTAAATCATGTTTGATAAAGAATTTGTAATGAAAAAATTAGCTGAAAATATAAGAGTTGAAAGAGCAAGAAAACATTATTCGCAAGAATTTTTAGCAGAAAAATCCGACATAACTCCTCAGCATTTATACAGAATAGAAAATGAAAAAGTTTGCCCGACTGTTTTTGTTGCCGCAAATATTGCAAAAGCCCTTGATGTTACTCTTAATGATTTATTCTTAATAAAGTAAACAGTAATTACAATGCCGTGATAATTGTGTTATCAGGTAGTTTGCAGTGGGCAATTACATCAATGCGAATGCTTTATCCGGCATTATAGAATTTTATTTTTAAATATTCCCGATAACCGCCTGTAATATTATAAACCTCATAACCAGCATCCGCTAAAAGGTCTGTAAGATTTTCCGTAGTTTCACCGGTTTGGCAAAACAAATAAATAACCTTATTTTTAGGTAAATTATAGAGTTCTGATATTTTATCAAAGGGGATGTTAACAGCACCTTCAATTGTACCAAACCTATATGCATCATTTTCTCTTGTATCAACTAAAATTGAATTACTGTGATTTATTTTTAAATAATCTGAAACATTAATTTCTCTTTTAATTTTAGTCACAACAACAGCCCTTTTTTGAAAAATCTTTTAAAGAAGTAATTTGGGGAGTTTTTGAACATATGGGGCAATTTTTCGCCGGATTATCTATATTGACTGTACGAAATGTCATTGAAAATAAATCTATAAAAAGAACTTTGTGAGTTAGAAGTTCTCCAATACCTGTCAAATATTTTACGGTTTCTGCCGTTTGAACAGAACCGATTACTCCGGCTGAAGCACCTAATATACCGGCTTGAGAACACGTAAATTCTCTATCTTCTGCTGTATCCTCCATAAAACACCTCAAACACGGACTTTTTTCCGGAAGATATGTAAATGTCTGCCCCTGAAATTTAACTACTCCTGCATGGGAATATGGTTTTTTATTTAAAACGCAAGCATCATTTATTAAAAATTTATTTTCAAATTTATCGGTTGCATCAATTATAAAATCATATTCTTTTATAATCGCTTCAATATTATTATTGGATATTTTTTCATCATAAATAATCGTTTTAATTTCGGGATTAATTTCTTTAATTGTATTTTGAGCGGATAACGTTTTTTTCATTCCGTTTGACTTCGTTTTATGAATTATTTGCCGCTGCAAGTTAGATAAATCTACAGTATCATAATCAGCAAGTCCGAGATTACCGACTCCGGCGGCAGCAAGATACATAGCAGATACAGAACCCAATCCGCCAAGACCTATTATTAGTACTTTTGAGTTTAGCAGTTTTTTCTGTCCCTCAAGTCCTATTTCTTTTAATGTTATTTGTCTTATATATCTTTGCGCCTGTTGTTGAGATAATGACATTATACTTCTCTCCATGCCCGCCTCTGATTTGCCTTTTTCCATAAATAATTATAACAGATTTGGAACTACTGAAAAGCTTAATTGACTTAGAAATCTTAAAATGTTATAATTCCTGAATAATTATAAGGTTTATTATGAATTATAAAATAAAAAAAGATAGTTTTCCGGAAGTATTTTCTTTTCGATGTTAAAAGAAGAATTAAATTTAAGTCGTTACTGCGTTTTAGTGCAGGTTTAGGATATAATCCGGTGCAGTCCGCATGTTTCGCGCTTTAATCGGATTTTAACAGTAGAAACTAGATACAAAAAGGAGAAAATATGAAAATAGCAGAAACAATTACAGATTTAATAGGAAGAACTCCGTTAATGGAGTTAAAAAACTTTGAGGTTTATAATTCATTAGAAGCAAAAATAATAGCCAAATTGGAATATTTTAATCCGGCAGGCAGTGTAAAAGACAGAATAGCAAAATCCATGATTGAGGAAGCGGAAAAAAACGGTCAATTAGTAAAGGGGTCTGTCATAATAGAGCCGACAAGCGGAAATACCGGAATCGGGCTTGCAGCAATAGCCGCCGCAAAGGGGTATAAAATTATTTTAACAATGCCGGAAACTATGAGTATAGAAAGGCGCAATCTGTTAAAAGCTTATGGGGCGCAAATAGTTTTGACAGAAGGCTCAAAAGGAATGAAGGGCGCAATAGAAAAAGCTGAAGAATTGGCTGAAAAAACTCCTCTCAGTTTTATTCCGGGTCAATTTGAAAATATGGCAAATCCTCAAACACATTTTAAAACAACAGGCCCTGAAATTTGGGAAGATACAGAAGGCAAAATTGATATTTTTGTTGCAGGAGTCGGAACCGGCGGTACAATTAGCGGGGTCGGAGAGTTTTTGAAATCAAAAAATCCAAAAATAAAAATTGCGGCTGTGGAACCTTTTGATTCTCCTGTTCTATCTAAAGGTATTTCCGGCGCCCATAAAATTCAAGGTATAGGAGCGGGGTTTATCCCAAAAACTCTAAATACTTCTATTTGTGATGAAATAATTACGGTTAAGAATCAAGATGCTTTTGAAACCGGAAGAACTCTTGCACAAAAAGAAGGATTGCTTGTTGGAATCTCCGCAGGAGCTGCTGTTTATGCGGCACTTCTTCTTGCCAAAAGACCTGAAAATAAAGGTAAAATAATAGCTGTTCTTCTGCCTGATACAGGAGAAAGATATTTATCTACCCCTATGTTTTCGTAAATTTAGTTGTTATTCGCGCAAAACATTGCACGCTTGCTACTACCGCTCGCAAAGATGCTTGAGTGTAGATATTCTACGTGCCTATAACGTAGTGAGTAATCAATGTTAGCGAAACAACTGTGGAGCGGGTGCTGTCTGAACGTAAGTGAGTTCACCCGCTCGGGTTGAGCGTTACAATTGATTAATGAACGAAGTTCTACGGCACAAGTTTTGTGAAACTTTTTTAAAAAGTTTCCCCGTCCGGAGGACAAGAATTTGAATTTGAATTAAGTCAAAATAAGCCATATACGAAAGACTCCAGTTTTGTTTCTAATTTATTCTTGTTTATAAGTTGTTATAATATTTATTCGTGCAAAATATTTCACGCTAATGCTTTCAGTTCCCGCAATGGACGTAGTTGTTTTAGTAGCGGCAAGTTGGGGTTTCAGAACCCCGCTCAAAGCCCCTAATCTCCGAAATACTAAATAATGTTTTTTTTCCTAAAAATCAATTCATATCCCATAACTTCTGCAAGTTTTTTTGCTTCATCATATCGTAAAGTATTAAATCGTAATTTTTTTGAAAGTCCGTCGGGGGTAAATTTTATTTCATTTTTTTCATTATACAGTTTTGACAATTTATTGAGCGTTAAACACTCTTTCAGCATTAATATTCTGATATCTTCATTAGCGCTCATAAAATCTCCCTTTTGGAATACTAGCAAATATTGACTTATAAAATCAAATAAGTTATTATTTAAGCATATTTATGCTTAAATAATCATATAAATGCTTATAAATTAACGGAGAGAAAATTATGTACTCAAAAAAAGCTTTTACACTTGCAGAAGTATTAATAACACTTGTTATTATCGGAATTATTGCAGCTGTAACCGTTCCGACTCTTATGGCAAACTATAGGAAACAGGAAGTTTCTTCAAGATTAAAAAAGTTTTATTCTACTCTTTCAAATGCTGTTAGGCTTGCAGAAATAGACCGCGGTTCACCGCTTAGAGATGAGTATGCGAACAACGGTTGGTTTACCGGCAGTTCTAATACTACATTTTGGGAGGATAATTTAGGCAAATACATGCCGGCAGTTAAAACAGATATCGACTATGAAAGGACTTGTAACCATAATTCAGGTGACGGTACATGTGAAACCTATAATCCTGTTTATATGTTAAATGATGGTTCAATGATTATATATTACGAAGGAACTCCAAATGGACAATTCACTATGGACGTTGATATTAATGGTATGAAAAAACCAAATATGTACGGTAAGGATATTTTTAGGTTTAAAGTACAAGGTCCTTCTAAAAATTGTAATTATCAAACAAAAGTATTTGGCGGGTATGAATGTGGTTTCAAGCCTTCACGTTCAAGTTTAATCAATCAATGTTCTGGATATTCTTTGCCTGATGATTGTACCCGACTTCTTATGATGGACGGGTGGGAAGTAAAAGACGATTATCCATTGTTGTGATACACTAATTTGTACTTAGCATAACTTAACATGTATTTATTATTTGGCAATTTGATATTATTCAATGTTTTTTAATATAAAAAGGAAGTAATAAATATAGAAAGTAAGGTTTTTATGACACAAATTAACTCCAAAATTGATAGTTCCTATGCACCAGCCGCAGTGGGAGGAAGTGTAGCTTTAGCCGGAGGTTTATTAGCGAAAAATAAAATTTCTAATACTCTCGTTTCTGTTGCAAATACATCAAAAGATGTATATGTTAATTCAAGACAAGAGGAGAATCTTAATAAACTAATTGGTAAGGTCAGAAGTTCTGATATTCCCAAATATATGGAAAAAATAAGAGAAAAAGCTAGAATTGATTGGAGCAGTAGCCATAAAATATTAGATTTTGCAAGTAAGCATTCAAAAGGAATTACAAAAGGAATTATAGCTGCAACTGCCGTTGCCGGTGCTTTTGTCGCAAGTAAG
>JAJQFK010000086.1 GCA_021201175.1 Candidatus Gastranaerophilales bacterium
CAAATAAGTCGGATAATAATATCGTTTTGATTTCAAATAACAAAGAATATTCACTGGGTACATTGAAAAAGATAATTGCCTTTAGAATTAGAGAAATTGAAACTTATAAGCAAAGTGTTGTTATTTGTGATGAAAATTGTTTTTCTTTTATAATTAACTTTTTCGCGGCAATATTTGCAAAGAAAAACATATATTTAGTAAGCGATAAACAAAAAATTGAAAAATTAGATTGCGATTATGATATTCTGCCTGCCGGACAATTTAAAATGGCAGATGATTTTGAATTTCCAAAAGTAAATGCAAAAGAAATTATTATAAATTTCTTTACTTCCGGTACTTCAAGTCAGCCGAAATGTATCAAAAAGACATTATTTAATCTTATATCTGAAGGAACAGATGTTGCAAAAGATTTGAATATCAAAGAACCAAAGTTAATTGCAGCTTCAACGACAACAATGTGTCATTTGTTTGGAATGACATTTCATTTAATGTTTCCCTTGTGCAACGGACACATTATAAACACAGACAGAATTATTTATCCGGATTCTATAAATATCAAAAATTGCTTTTTGGTTTCAACTCCTGTTTTTCTAAATTCGGTTGAAAGGCATTTAATTGAGTTTAAAGTTCCCCCAAAATATATCATTTCGGCAGGCGCAAAATTACCAAATACTACTTTTGAATATTTGAATAAAAATTCAAACGTTATTGAAATATACGGAAGCAGCGAAACAGGTGTTATTGCTCACAGAGAAAGTGCAAAAGAAGATTTCTTAACAGTATTTTCAAAAGTGAATATAAATAAAAATTTTGAAGAAATTGAAGTAAGTTCTGACTATATTTATGAAAAAACAATTAAGATTCCGGATAATTTAATAATTGACGGAAATAAAGTAATGGTTCAAAACAGAACAGACCGTGTATTAAAAGTGTATGAAAAAAGAGTATCGGCTGAAGAAATTGAGCAAAATTTACAGAATAATAAATATATTAATAACGCATACTGTTTCAAACACGGTGAAAAATTAGCTTGTATCGTATCGTTAACAGAAAAAGGAAAAGATTTCATTGTTCAATACGGAATTATAAAATTACAAAAACATTTGAAACAATTCATAAGACAATATTCAAGTATAACTCCGCAAAAATGGCATTTTTCAGACGAAATACCAATGTTAAATACCGGAAAAATAGATAAAGCGGCAATAGAACATATATTTACGGTCAATTGCTCTTTTCCTGTAATTTTAGACAGAAAAATTCAAGAAAATGAAGCAGTCTATAAACTTTTCTTTTTTAGACAATGTAATTTCTTTGAAGGTCATTTTCCGAATTTTCCTATTGTACCCGGAGTTGCCCAATTATATCTGGCGGGTGAATTTGCTAAATATGCATGGGGAAATAATTGCAGCGGAGGTCAATTAAAAAAAATTAAATTTACCAATATTATTGAACCTGATAATATAATTTATCTAAATTTGAAAAATAATGAAAATTTTGTTAATTATAAATATTATGACGAATACAAAATTTATTCTTCCGGTTCATTACCTTATATAAATGTATTTGAAAAAACAGAGGCGGTTAAATGAGTTTATATAGTTCTGAATTAGAAATTTTAGTACCATTTTATGACTTAGACCCAATGAATGTTGTCTGGCATGGAAATTATATAAAATATATGGAACAAGCCCGCTGTGATATGTTCTCAAAACTCGGTTATACATACATTGATATGAGAAATGACTCCTATGCATATCTGATAGCGAAAATGAATACAAAATATATTAAACCTGCTTCGTTTGAACAAAAGCTTATAATAAAGACTTTTTTGAATGAAATTGAACCGGCAATTAATATAAAATATGAAATTTTTGATAAAATATCAGGAGATAAAATTTTTACAGCGAATACAATGCAAATAGCTGTTAATATAAAGACTATGCAAAGCGAATATAAGCCGCCTAAAAGATTGGTTGAAATATTGAGGCAAATAAATGAATAAAATATACTGCTTACTTTTAATATTTTTATTGTTTATTTCAGGTTCTGTTAACGCAAATCAAAACGATGCCGTAAAAATTGATTCTCTTATCAAAGAACTTCCCGAGTTTAACAGCATTTCTTGCAAATTCAAACAAGAAAAACAACTTCAAAATATTTCTAAACCAATTATTTCCGGAGGCAATTTCAAATTCACGAAAAACGAAGGTATTGTTTTTGAAACTACTTATCCGATTAAATCCGAAGTATCTTATACAAATAAAAACTATAAACAAATAAATGAAATAATTAAAGCAATTTCATCAAAAAACTATTCAAAAATTGAAAAAGAG
Organism: Candidatus Gastranaerophilales bacterium; assembly: GCA_021201175.1. Taxonomy (GTDB): domain Bacteria; phylum Cyanobacteriota; class Vampirovibrionia; order Gastranaerophilales; family Gastranaerophilaceae; genus Avigastranaerophilus. The sequence continues at coordinate 2,337 of JAJQFK010000086.1, forward strand.
TTCCTTATTTACTTTGAAAAAAAAGATTCAAACTGGAAATTAACACTAAAACCCGAACAAAATTCAAAAACTCAAGAGGTTTTAAACTCTATAACAATAGAAGGTTCAGAAATTATAAACAAAATTATAATTGACTTGAAAAACGGAAACAAAACGACAATATGGTTTATGACAGAATAAAAATAATAAAATTGGTTTTAATGTTTATTTTATTGGCGGCTTTAATTATCGGAGCACTTTTGATAAAGCCAAATATTGAAACAAATCTTATTCGCTCAATATTACCGCAATCGGTATGTAATAATACCGATATTGTAAAATTAGCTAATAAATCTTTGTCTTTGATAAAGGTCGTATTTGAAACAGATGATATAGAAAGTTTAAACAAAATAAAACAAAGTTTTACGGAGAATATTAATAAACAAGAATTTGAGATTATTACTAATAATTCCGAAAGTATTTTAAATCTATATCTGTCTGCTCCTGAAAACTTTCTTTCTTACAATGACCGCCAATTACTAAAAAATAAGGAATACGAAAAACTATACCATAACAGCCTCATAAAATTGTATAATCCTGTTGAAGTGCAATTTGCCGCGTTCGATAAAGACCCTTATTTCCTTTTGAATTCATTTCTGGTTTCGTTAATACCAAACTCTAAAACAGAGGATTTAAATAATAAAAGTTATGACTTTATAATATTGAAAATCAAAGATAACAACGGATTATCGCCAAGTCAATCAAATATTAAAGTTAAACAGCTTGTAAAATTGCAAAAAACTTTATCAACTGATAACACTAAAATTTATTTAGCCGGAACTCCCATACATTCATATTATGCAAGTGTCAATTCGATGATTGAAATTAATATTATATGTGTGTTATCAACGCTGCTAATAATTGCTCTTGTTTATTTTTATTTTAGAAATTTTAAACTTCTGCTGCCAATTGCTTTAAGTATGATTTTTGGTGTATTGTCCGGCTTTATTGCCGTAAGTTTATTATTTGATACATTTCAAACAATAACAATGGTGTTTTCTGCAACTTTGATTGGAATTGGTATTGATTATTCTTTTCATTATTTGTTTAACAAAGAACGTAATGCAAAATTTATTAAAAATTTATCACTGGGACTATTTACAACAACATCTGCCTTTGTTTTTCTTTATTTATCCGGAATAGAATTATTGCAGCAAATTGCCGTATTTATGATAATTGGCTTGATAACAATTTATCTATTTATTATAACATTTTATCCTTGTTTTAATTTTCCTGTTCCGAAAAATAATATACATATTAATATTCCAAAACCAATAAAGCCTTGGATAATTATAATACTGTTAATATGTATTGTTTTTGGCTTTTTCAAGCTTTCATTTAATGATTCTTTAACTGCTTTTTATACACCCGGCAAAGATTTAAAACAAGCAGAAATGTTATTCAATAAGGTTTCGGGACAAGATAACCGGCAAATGAAAATGATAACTGTCAGCGGAAATTCCATTGAAGATATTTTACAAAAAGAAGAAAATATTACAGATGAATTGAATAAACAAAATATTGAATATACGGCATTGTCTAAATATATTCCGTCCCTTAAAAGGCAACGGGAAAATACAAACTTAGTTAAAGAACTTTATAAAATCAATTTAAAAAGATTTAACAATATTTTGAGTGATGAACAAATAAAAAATCTTCAAAAAACAGAATATTCCCCTGTATCTATGGATATTGACAATTTTAAACAATTGAAAAATTTTATGCTAAAAAATAACACTTCAATTATTTTTGTTAATGCAAAAGAACCATTGTTTACGGAAAATAATGTAAAAGTTATTGATTTAAATAAAGATGTTTCTTCTTATTTAAAATCATATAGAATCACTTTATTGAAACTTTTGCCGATAGCTGTTCTGGTTGTGTGGATAATATTGTTTGCAGCTTATGGTAAACGATATTCATATAAAATTATAGTTTCACCTTCTTTTGCCATTTTATCTGCAATAGGAGTTTCAGGTTTATTCGGGCAAGAAATAAATTTATTTAGCGTAATAGCTTTATTTTTAATTTTAGGATTTACGATAGATTATTCGATTTTTACTTTTGCTGACGGCAGAAAATCAGAAGATGCTATTTTGTGCTCTTTTACAACAACCGCATTTGTATTTTTCTTGTTATCTTTTACAAAATTTAAATTAATAAGTTCCATATCATTAGTGCTGTTTATTGGGATATTAATTTCATATATTTGCAGAAAGGTATTGTTTTCTGACGAAACAGAACAAATATAATCACAATAAATAAACGTTTTTGTAAATGCCTGCACGTTGGATTTAAATTCCGCCTCATAAATTGTCCAAATTTGGTAAAATTCAAGTTTTGACAAATCTTCACAATTTAATTTGAGATATTTTGAAAGATTTTTAAAATCTCTTTCTTTTGTATATTCAATATCTATTCCTTTTCTAATTTTATCAATTGCAATTGCAATAATATCATTTGAATGACTAATGCTAAAATTCAAATTTCCGTTTGATAAATATGGCTTACCATTACGGATTTCAATCGGGTCTGAAATTTTATAGAAGGTCTGTAAGATTTTTTTTAAAAGTATCTTTGAGTATTTGCGGTGCAATTTTCTCAATTCTAAGCCGGTTTTGTCTGTTTCCAATTTTATCAAATATATGTCCATGCTATAATCATAACATGGGAAAGAATAGATTTAAAAAAGCCGTAAATAAAAGAATGTCTATTGTAGATGCTTTATCGGAAGCACAAACTATTGCTTTTGCCCCGTTAACATTTCAGGCAATAGGCTCAATGATAGATTTAGGAATGCTTGAATTTCTTGCTTCTACATCTGCAACAAAAGAAGAAATTATGTCTAATTTAAATTTGGACGAATATACGGTAGTAACACTTTTGCAAATTGCAGAAATTGCAAAAATAGTAAATTTAGATAACGAAATTTATTCTATAACTCCAAAGGGTGAAGCATTTTTATATGATGATATGACAATAGCAAATTTTAATTTTGTAAGAGATGTTTGTTATTTGGGCGCAAGCGAATTGACCAATTCCTTTAAAAACTCACAACCGTCGGGATTGCAAAAATTTATTCAAAATTCAGAAACAATATATCCTTTATTACCTGTTTTACCGGAAAAAATGAAGAAAAGTTGGTATGAGTTTGACCATTTATACTCAGACAATTGTTTTGAACAGGTATTTGAAATAATTACTCAAAAACATTCTTCAATATGCGATATCGGAGGAAATACCGGTAAATTTGAAATGGTATGTCTGGAACATAACGTTGATTTTGATATAACCATGTTTGATTTACCGGAAAATATTAAAGAAGCCCAAAAAAACCCAAAACTTATAAACTGTAAATTTCATTCGATAAATGTTTTAGATAATAATGTAATTTATCCTCCAATTAACAATGGGGCTGTTTTAATGAGCCAGTTTTTGGATTGTTTTTCTAAAGAACAAATTGT
>JAJQFK010000293.1 GCA_021201175.1 Candidatus Gastranaerophilales bacterium
AATAAAGCAAAAAATAAGCATGTAAACAGTAAGCACCTTGTCATTAATCCTAAAGACGGTAATAATGCAAAGAATATAACCGAATAATACAAAATATTATAAGGAGTTGTTGATTTCGGTTTATTTATTTCGACAATTTTAAAACATGTAAATAATGTTAAAAATGCAAGAATTCCTTTTAAATAGATTAAACCGGCATCTCCAAAATATTTCAATGCAAGATATAAAAAAATACTTGCACCCCATTCATGGTCATACCAATTATGCACCGGAGTATATGATAAAAAATCGTGTTTTAAAACACTTAATTCTTCCACAATATGTTTGCCGGCAATAAGTCTTGCCCACAAATCATTATCCGGAGCACAATTAGTTGAACAAATTCCAATAACAAAAAGAAATAATGTAACTATAAATATTAATTTTTTTATATTAAGCGTTTTTAGAATATTTTTAATCTGCTGCATATTTTAACCTTAACAAAATTATGCTGTCTTTCTCGGCAGCAAAATCCTCTCCCTTTTCAACATAAGTTAAAGGTGTACTCTCGTACAAATTTTTTCCGGCTGATTTGAGCCTTGATTCATCTTCGTTCGGATTAATTAACCCTTTCGAGAATGCAATCGCTTGAGAAAATCCCGGCACTTTTAAAATATGCCCGACAATTGCGATTCCTGCTTTCTTTGCAATATCGTTCAGGTCTTTTACTGTGGCTGTTCTCATTGTTCCTTCCATATAAGTTGACCTGTTTACAGTGTATCTAATCTTGTAATATCCGTTTCTTTTCCCTCTTTTCGGCTTAACATAATCTAATATTTTTACGGTTATTTTTTCGTTTTCTTTTAAACACAATCCGTCATCAGCTTCATATGAATCAAGTACAAATAACTCCAACTCTTGATTAGTTTTTATTGTTTTATTACTTATATCTTCAGTAGTAACAACATAAATACAATGCGGAATTATCTCTGCAAATACTTGCATTGAAGATATGAAAATAAAAGTCAGCAATAAAATTAGTAATTTTTTCATGATATTAATCCATTTAATCTTAGCTTTTTTTGATTATAACATCTTTAAGAATTTCAGGACAGATAGCGGTTATTTTAAAAACAACTCAAATTTTTTATTCGGTTCAAAATAATACCCGCAGCCATCTAACGGTTTTCCGCCATTTCGTAGGAATTTTCTGTTTACAGCCGGATACAATCTACAGCCCAATCCTCTAAAAAAATACACTTTGCACTTGTTATTTTCATCTATTTCCCTACAGGTAAATAAAAGCGAGCCTGATTCATCTTTCCCCGAAATATAAAAATTGTTATAATGTTTATTCCATTCTTTTATTTGTTCAAATTGTTCAATTTTTTTTATAGGTTCTTCTTCTATATATAAAAGAATATTACGGCAGCAATTTCCGCATTTATTACAATGCCCTTTTCGGATATACTTTGCCGATGATAATCTGTTAATAAAATATTTAATTATACTGTACATTATTGGACAATAAACTCCCTGTGCAAAAAAGGATAATCTTTATTATTTAAATAAAAAAATTGCAAAATGTATCTGCCGGGGCGAGTTATATATATATAATCCGAATACATACTATTTTTAGATTTACTCAAATATAAATCCTTAGTTTGAATAATAGAAAAACCCCAATTAGATGTTTTGTCATCTTGTTTAGAAATTTGCAGTCTTACTCCTTCGTACTTTAAACCATCAGGAGCAACTATGGCATAATTTATTCGCTGTGATACTCCGAAAACTGTTTCTATTCTTTTTACATTCTCTTTGTTTATGCTTGCCGCCGACATTAACAAATATGGTTTTTCTTTTTTGGCAAAACCGCATGTTAAAAATAAAGATAATATGCAAAATATTAATATTGTTTTTTTCATTGCTGTGATGTTTCCGGATTAGCCGGCAGACTCTTTTTTAAGTTATTTATTTTATTTTGTATATTTGCTTTAATATTTTTATCGTCACTATACTGTATAAAATATTCATAGTTTTCGATAGCTTGTTCAATATTTTTCTCTTTTTCATAAGCCAGACCTAAAGCATAATACGCATAGGCATAATCTTGTTTTAGTTCAACGGCTTTTAAAAAACTTTCTTTTGCTGCTTCTAAATCATTTAATTCAGCAAGACATAAGCCCATATTAAAATAAGCATCAAAACTTTCAGGATTAATCTCAAGAGCATTGTTATAATATGTAATAGCTGTTCTTAAATCCGATATGCCTTTATAAGTATTACCTAACTTAAGGTTAATGATTTCGTCATTTTTATTTAGTTCATAAGATTTTTTATATTCCTCAAGTGCCTTTTGATAATCTTTGGCTTTGTAGTAAGAATCCCCGAGTTCAGAGTAATAATTGCACTTTTCTTCCAAAGAAGTACTTTGTACAGATGAAGCTTTATCGTATAAAAGTTTAGCTTCTTCTGTTTTATTATTTTTTGCCAGAACTTTTGCATAAGAAGATATAACGTCCGGATTTTCCGGTTCAAGATCCATTGCTTTTTCAAAATACTCAACGGCTTTTGATTTTGAACCTGCCATATCATAAGCATTTGCGGCATCTATATATAAAATAACATCATCAGGTTTCATTGATATTGCACTTTCAAAACTTGAAGCGGCTTTTTTATACTCAGAGGTTTGCATATAGCTGTCCCCTTGGGCTGTATATGCTTTTATTAAATAATCAGAAGCCAATTTGTCTGACGGTTCTTTTGCTAAAACAGTTTTATATGCTTCAATTGCATCTGAATATTTTTTCTGAGCATGACTTGCAATACCTTTATTTAAAACATAATTCATGTTTTCCGGATTCATTGCAATCAGACAATCATATACCGAAATGGCGGCATCATATCTTTTTGCAAGATGATATGCCTTAGCAAGCTCTTGTAATATCTCTGCATTCTTTGGCGAAACACTTCTGCCTTGTTCCAGTATTTTTACGGCATTTTCATAATCACCCTTTTTTGAGTATAATATTCCGGCATTCAAATATGCAATATCATTATCTTTACAAGTTTTAAGATATTCATTATACTGCACAAGTGCATCGTCATATTTTTCTTCATCTGCAAGCAGATTAGCAAAATCGAATCTAATAGAATTCATATCCGGCTGTAATTCAAGTACTTTTGTAAATTCTTCCGCCGCTTCTTTATCTTTTGCCTGCGCCATATAAACATAAGCTAAATTTGCTCTGGCTACATAATCATTCTTATCTTTTTCAAGTGCTTTAGTTAATATTTTCTGTGCATTGTCATAATCTGAAATCCGGTACAATGCAAGACCGTAATTAGAATAATCCTTAAATGAAGCAGGATCTTTCATATAAATATCACTATATATATCAACAGCGTCTTTCGGTTTATTCATTCTTAAATATATTGAAGCCATATTTTCCCTTGCATCTAATGCATCGGGATAATAAGTAAGAAACATCTGATAGTATTTTATTGCTTCTTCATCTTCTTTTAAATGAGTTTTTATACTGGCAAGATTAATATAATTATATTTATATTCAGGAAATATTTTCATAGCCTGATTATAAGCGTTAAAAGCATTTTTATAGTCCTGCATTTGTTCATATATATTTCCCAGACTTATATATATAAATGCATCGTTCGGACGTAATTTTAATGCGGTTTTATATGCATCGGTTGAATTACCCCATTGACCGAGTTCGGAATACATGCCCGCAAGTTTTGTATATAAAAGTGCATCATCCGGTGACAGTTGAACAGCTTTTTTTAATTCTTCTACCGCTTCTGTATATTGTGCGTTATCTGCATATTTGCATGCTTTATGGTAGTATTGATTCGCTTCCGGAGTCATTGCGAATACCGATGAAAAGAAACAGGATACTAATATAGCTGCTGCCGGTAAATACTTAATTCTTATGATACTACCCTCCCTATTATACTTAATTATCTTATTTAATCACAAAAAAATCAATGAATTTTTATTTATTTACCTTTCTATTCATTAACCTTTTATAATATCTTGAATTAATTTCTCCCCCTACAAGAAGTATTAAAGAAGTATAATACAGCCATACCATCATAATTGCAAATGCGCCGATTGTACCATATACTTTATTATATGCATTTAAATTACTCAAATAAATTGAAAAACACCATGAACCTAACATCCACAAAAAACTGAAGAAAAATGTTCCGGGGAGCACACTTTTAAATTTTATTTTTTCATTGCCCTCTATTGCCGGAAGGATTAAATAATTTGCTAATGAACTAAATGCAAGCGCTATATATGCAACAGGCCATCTTACTATTTCTATTATATCTATTGAGATTTTGGAAAGCGCTGTATATGCAATTAGAAAATTTAATATTACTTTACCCAAAACTATCAAATTTACAGTCAAAAATAACACCAGAGAATTTATAAATACCATTAAAACCGAAAGTATTCTGGTATAAATAAAATTTCTGTTATCTTCTATAGCATAAGCTCTGTTTAATCCCTTGATTATAACTGCAATCGCATTTGAGGCAAGCGCAATTGTTATACATAATCCAAAAATTGCTATTAATTTACCCTGTTTAAATATCATTGCTTCATTCAGAGTATTCAAAATCAACGTTGCAACATCATGCGGCGCAATGTGAGTTATAAATGTTATTATAGGAGTAATTAATGTTTTTTTACCAATCCATGCAAATAAGGAGGTTAAAAATAAAAGAAACGGAAAAAGTCCCAATATAAACCAAAAAGCCATCTCGGCGGCTACACCGAAAAAATCCTGTTCAATTATTTTTTTTATAAGTGACTCTATATAATCTCGCATTTTAATTCACTTTGAATCCGTTGTAAAAGTTTTTCATAAGCAATCGCGAGCGGTTTTTTTATTGTACAGCCTGCGGCAAACTTATGACCGCCTCCTCCAAACTCAAGTACGATAGGAATTATATCAACCGTTTTACTTCTTAAACTTACCTTTGTATAACCTTCTAATGTTTCTTTTAATATTACGGCTATTTCAACGTTTTTACAAGTTCGCAAGACCTCAACAATTCCTTCCGAAAAATCTTCTGTCGCATTAAATCTGCTCATGTCACTTCTTGTAATTTTTGTAACGGCAATTTTTCCGTTGTTATAAAATATTGTATTAAAAACAATATATGCCTGAAACTGAACCATATTCTGAGGCTTCGTTTCATAGCAAACTCTAAATTCATGACTTGGCGACACCCCTGCTTCCACCAGTTCAGATGCAATCATAAAAGCTTCCGGGGTCGTATTTTCATATCGAAATCCGCCTGTATCGGTTAATAAAGATGTATAAATACATCTTGCAACTTCAATATCAATATTGCAGTTCCATTCTTTAAAAATTTTATGAAGAATAACTCCGACACAAGCGGTCGGTTCTATTATATTTAAATCCCCGTATCCAATATTTGTTTGATGATGATCTATGTTAACTTTAAATTTTGCTTTATCATAAATCGGGCAGCCGTATACCATTCTGTCTTGTGCTGCAACATCAACGCTGATAGCCAAATCATATACCTTTTCAGGATTGATATTTTTTGCGTCAATAAACTGTTCAAAAGCAGGCAAATAAGAATATACACCCGGAAGTTTTCCTATAAATACAGAATCTGCTTTTTTCCCAAACTGTCTTTCAATAATAAGTTTTAAAGCAAGATTACTTCCTATTGTATCTCCGTCGGGATTTACATGAGAGAAAATAATTATGCTTTGGGCTTTTTCAATTTCAGACTTTAATTGTAAATATAAATTTTCTTGATTCAAAACAACTCTCCAAAAAGATTATACTATAA
>JAJQFK010000259.1 GCA_021201175.1 Candidatus Gastranaerophilales bacterium
AATTGAAAAAGATTTCAGAGGAACACTTAAAACAGTTCCTTTTTTTTTGCGCAAATTTTGTAAAAGTTTTACACCCCTGTAATATCGTTTTCTATTTCCATAAGTCTATTATATTTTGAAGTTCTTTCCCCTCTGGACATTGAACCGGTTTTTATTTGACCGGCATTTACGGCTACGGACAAATCGGCTATAAATGTATCTGTAGTTTCTCCGGAACGGTGTGAAATAACAGTTTTATAATTGTTTTTTTGTGCTAAAAGAATAGTATCCATAGTTTCTGATAATGTTCCTGTTTGGTTAGGCTTAATTAGAATAGCATTTGCCAGTTTTTCATTTATGCCGTTTTCCAGTCTGTTATAATTAGTTACAAATAAATCATCACCTACAAGCTGACATTTTGATGAAAGTTTTGCTGTTAATGTTTTCCAACCAATAAAATCCTCTTGATCTAAGCCGTCCTCAATAGAAATAATAGGATATTTTTCTGTTAAATCCTCTAAATACGAAATCATTTCTATTGAAGATAATTCTTTTTGTTCTCCTTTTAAAATATATTTACCGTCACTATATAATTCAGAGGCAGCTGCATCAATACATATTTTAATTTCATCAGTAGTATAACCGGCATTATTAATAGCAAGAACCAATGCCTCTAAAGCTTCTCTATTTGATTTGAAGTTTGGGGCAAATCCTCCTTCATCGCCAACAGCTATAGAACAACCGGAATTATTTAATACTCTTTTTAGTTCATGAAAAACTTCTGCTGCCATTTTTATACTTTCGTGCATATTACAGCCAGAAACAGGTTGAATCATAAATTCTTGAAAATCCAATTTGTTATTGGCATGTGCTCCGCCATTTAAAATATTTACCATCGGGATTGGCAGCATTGAAGCATACAGCCCTCCTAAATATTTATATAACGGTATTTCTAATTCATTTGCGGCAGCCCTCGCACAGGCTAATGAAACGCTTAGTATAGCATTAGCACCAAATTTTGATTTGTTTTTTGTACCGTCTTTTTCAAGCATAATTAAATCTATTTCTTTTTGATTAAAGGGACAATGCCCTATTAGAAAAGGTTTAATATTTTTTTCCACATTATTTATTGCTTTATATACACTTTTACCAAAAAAATTATTTTTATCATTATCCCTAAGTTCTACAGCTTCAAATTTTCCGGTAGAAGCGCCCGAGGGGACTGCAGCACTTCCTGATATCCCGCTATTTAATGTTACTTTTGTTTCTATTGTCGGAATACCTCTTGAATCAAGTATTTGTCTTGCATTTATATCTGTAATTTGGATTTTCATAGTAAATTCTCCTTTTAAAAGAAGAATGTCATAATTATTTAAATTATGGTATAATCCGGGTGTATAGTTTTATGGAGGAAAACATGAGTTTATTTAAAAGTTCAAATCCTGCTTTCAGGGAAAATATTTATAATAATAGAGAAGCATATCCTATTACAGAAAAGGCTATGAGCACAGTAGGTACGATGAATAAGCTGACGATTCTTTCGGCGATAATGCTGATTGCTGCGGCTGCTGTTTATTATCAGTTTTCTGTTAATCGCCTTGATTATGTAAGTATTCTGATGACATTCGGATTAGGGATTGGATTTATAGTAGCTTTAATAATATCTTTTTTACCTAAAACAGCAATGTATTTATCACCTATATATGCATTTGCCGAGGGAGCATACTTATCCGGAATATCATGTTATATGGAGTCTGCTTATCCCGGAATAGTTATGCAGGCTATTTCAATTACGCTGCTTGATATACTTGTAATGGCAATTTTATACAAAATCGGCTTAATTCGTGCTACCCGTAAATTCAGAACGATTGTTATAGTTGCCGGAGGAAGTATAGCTTTGTTCTATTTTGCATCTTTTATTTTAATGTTCTTCGGAGTCAACGTTCCTTATTTTACAAGTACTTCAACTGCTGCAATTGTTCTTAATATTGGTATTGCCTTTGTTGCTTCTTTATTTTTAATATTAGACTTTGATAATATAGAACGCGGAGAGCAAATGAATTTACCTTCTTACTTTGAATGGTATTTTTCTTTCGGACTATTGCTCACGATTGTTTGGTTATATATTGAGATATTAAGTATTTTGGGAAGATACAACAGAAGATAAAAAACGGCTGTTATAGCCGTTTTTTTATAGTTCATTTTGACAGGTACCGGTGTTATAAAAATCAATGAGAGATTTTAGCCCGTTAGTTATCATTTCATCAGCGGCAGAATCTGTAAAAAAAGCCATGTGCTGCGTTAGAACAACATTCGGGAATTGTCTTAAATATGCCATATCCCTGTTTTTTATGATATCCAGAGAGAAAAAATGATGATATATTTCGTCTTCATTCTCAAATACATCTAAAGCTAAAGCTCCGATTTTTTCAGATTCAATTCCTTCTATTAAATCAGAGATGTTAGCCAATTCGCTTCTTGCTGTATTAATTAAAATAACACCGTTTTTCATTTTAGCAATACTGTTTTTGTTAATAATTTCTCTGTTTTCGTCGTTAAGAGGAACATGAACACTGATAATATCTGATAATTCTAGGAGTTTTTCAAAATCAACATATTTAGCATATTTTTTGATTTCTTCATTTTGAAATTTATCATAAGCGATAATATTACAGCCAAATCCGTAGAGATTTTTAATAACAGCGGCACCGATTCTGCCGGTTCCCAATATTCCTACTGTTAAATTTCGCATTTCTTTTCCCATTAGTCCGTTTAATGTATAGTCATTAACATTTTGGCGCCACATTGCGGGCTTATATTTACGAATGGAAATGAGCATAAGCATAACGGTGAAATCAGCAACTCCATAGGGTGAATATGATATATTACTTACTTTAAAACCTATTTTTTTTGCATAGTCTAAATCATAGTGATTATATCCGATTGTTCTTGTTGACAGAAACTTAACACCGTTTGCCTTAATTTTATCCAGCAGATTTTTATCCAATTTGCTATACCCAAGAGTAGTAACACCATCCGAGCCTTTACACAAACTTAAAGTTTCTTCGTTTAATATTTCATCAGTAGAAACAATTTGAATATTATATTTATCTTTGAACTGCTGAATAATTTTTTCTTCATAAGGTCTTTTTTCGTAGACAGTAATTTTCATAATGCCTCCAAAATTATGAATTAAAATACTCTTTAAAAATTTTCACACTGCAATATTGACCGCACATAGTGCAAGGCTTTCCGGTCATTATCGGTTCAAAAACACATTTATCAATTGCATATTCTGCCTGTTTGTTCCAATCAAGATTTTTTCTTGCCACAGACATCAATTTATCTTGTTCAATAGCTTTTTTATTGCCCCTTGCAACATCAGCAGCGTGTGCAGCAATAAGACTTGTAATAATTCCTTCTCTAACCTGACGTGCATCGGGCAATCCCAGATGTTCTGCCGGTGTAACATAACATAAAAAGTCCGCACCGTGATATGCAGCAAGCGTACCGCCTATTGCAGATGTAATATGGTCATATCCGGGGGCAATATCTGTAACCAACGGGCCAAGAACATATAAAGGCGCATAGTCTGTTAAAACTTTAATTGTTTCCATCATCGCCGGAATTTTATTTAAAGGCACATGTCCCGGTCCTTCTACCATAGATTGAACACCGGCTTCTCTGGCACGTTTTACAAGTTCGCCCAAAATAAGTGTTTCAGCTACTTGCGCCCTGTCGCCTGCGTCATATCCGCAGCCGGGACGTAAACCATCCCCTAATGATAATGTAACATCATAAGTTTTGGCTATATCCAAAAGTTCATCATAATATTCATATAACGGATTTTCTTTCCCTGTAGCTTTTATCCAGCATGCTAACATTGAGCCGCCTCTGCTGACTATATCCATAATTCTGCCTTGTTTTTCAAGTGCATCAACTACGAATTTTGTAACTCCGCAATGAACAGTAATAAAATCAACTCCGGTTTTACAATGTTTTTCAATATCAGAAAAAAGTTTATCTTTACTTAATTTCCCCAAATCATTATATTCATCAATTGCTTCTTTACCTGCTTGATACATGGGAACTGTTCCTAAAGGAATGCTTGATTCTTTAATAATTGCAAGTCTTGTTTCGTCAATATTATGACCGGTAGATAAATCCATTAAAACGTGAGCGCCGGTTTTTTCAATAATTTTTACTTTTTGAATTTCTTCTTCTGTTGAACTTTTTTCAAATGAAGTACCAATATTAGCATTTATTTTAACAGTCAAACCTTCGCCTACTCCTACAGGTTTTGAATTTTTTCTTGTATTATTTTTTAGAATTACAACTCGTCCAAGAGCTACTTTTTCTCTGAGTGTATTAACATTAATATCCTCTTGCTGTGCAACATATTCCATTTCAGGTGTTATATTACCTTTTTTTGCTTCAATTAATTGTGTTGTCATGAATTTATCTCCAAAATCTAACAATAAGAAAATACCAAAAGCAGGCTGTTTTTTCAATAAATTGAATCATTTGTTATTTTAATGTTAAGTTTTACAAATTAAAAAAAATATATGTCAATTTTCTACAAAAGTTTGTTTTTAATAATGTATAGAGAGTTTTAAATTCTATTTAATAATGAGGATATTAATATGTCTACAGAAATTAATGCAACACAGTTATCAAGCGGTGTACAATACAATATAAATAATAAAAAAGCAGAAGAAGATTCAAATTTATTCTCTGATTCGTCAAAAGTTAAAAGTTATAGTACTGACGAACAAACAAGCATTCTTTCTGAATATGTAAATGATTTTGATTCATATCAGCAAGAAGGTGACGGCTTTGTCAGATATAATCAAGACGGTTCAAAAGATTTTCTTAGAGTTGTTAATGATAACGGTCAATATAAAATTATAACAAATTCACGTGATGATGGTTCTGAAACCGGTAATGCTTCAGTATTTGAAATTACAAAAGCTGATGAATTTGACAATTTCTTAAACGGTAACACGGTTGAAGATTTTACAGCAATTGATGATTTGGATTTATCAACTTATTCTTCAGATATGAAAGAATTTGCACAAGAATATATTAATAAATATGATACTGATGGTGATGAAAACCTAAACTTTGAAGAATATTATGCAATGTTTAAGGATTCAGAAAGTGCAATTGATTCTCAATATGAAACAATAATTTCAGAAAATCAAAAAATAATAGATGAAACAGATGATGAAGCAATAAAACAAGAATATGAAGCATATAATGAGCAATATCGAACAGCTGCCGAAAATGGTAAACAATCAATAAAAGACCTTGCAAATACATTATTTACAGATTTCCAAATGGATAATGACTCTGAAAATATTTCTGCTTCCGAATTTGCTTCCCAGTTTATGATGGCAGATATTGATTGGTCGAACACAGGTGAAGATTATGAAATGGCTGATGTAATTGACGGGAAATTAAATTTTTATAACTACAATACGGTAGCTGCAGATCCTGATTTAGAAACTTATAATAACGACATATCAGTAAGAAAAGATATATATAACCAATTTTATGGCAGTTAGTTTACTGTAAACAAACATGTGAAACGATTTTTTTGTGCCGGATGAAATGATTATTTCAAACGAAGAAGTTCCGAAATTTGATAAATTTTATGTAAAATTTTGTAACAAAAATTCTGCAAATCCTAAATGATGAAGGGAAAAATCCGATATTAAAACTAATAGCTGAGATAGCAGTCAGTTAAGGAAGTAAGTGTTTTCGTGACAGAAGAATTAAAGTTATCAAGGAATATAGGTT
>JAJQFK010000201.1 GCA_021201175.1 Candidatus Gastranaerophilales bacterium
GAATATTTTCTATCGCTCTGGCATGCCCCCAGGCTAACAGTTTATTTAAATTGTTAAATTTATAATACAATTCATTGTATTTTTGAGGGGTAATCACAACAACAGAATGAACAGAATTTGCTTTTATTAAATTTGCCAACTGTAATATTTTTTTGTCGTCAAGTTTTTTACTGTCTTTTATTCCGGCATTAATAAATTTTTGACTGTTAGTTTCATTAACCTGAACTCCTGCAATAACTAAAGCACCGAAAAAATCCCCTTTGCCGGATTCATCAGTTCCAATATAAACTTTATCTTCACATATATTAGTAAGACAGTCCTGAACCAATACCGGTTTATTATTAATTTCCGTTTTTCCAAACAGTTCAGAAACAATATCGGATACCTCTTTTCCCTGTATAAGAATTTTTCCGCTAGTATAATATATTGCCTGAAAATCTTTTGTTTTTGCCCGCCATACGGAATACTGCACCTTATCAAAAACAGCGTGTTTTTCTAAAAGTATATTTTTTATACTCTCTGCCTTTTCAGATGTTATTTTTTCAGAATATGTATTCATAATTCTAAAATAACATAATTATATATTTTCTTAAATATGATATACTAATTTTGTCCGAGAAAATTTCGCGATAAGCGGATTTTCCGTAGAGTGAGGCTCAACCGTCTTTGCGAGGAGTGTAACGACGAAGCAATCCAGTCCTAAAGATGGCAGAGATTGCCGCGCCGATAAATCGGCTCGCAATGACGCTGCTGCCCGAAATGGAGGAAAATCCAAGAAGCGGATTTTGTGTAGGCTGACCGAATGAAATGAGGGAACGCCGAAGTAGCAACAGCCCGACCGAATGGAAAAAATCGACAGATTTTTGTAATGAGGTTGCAGGGGCTGTGCAGGAAACAAAATCCAAGAAGGTCATCGAAAAATGTGGGCGACACTAGATTATGTTGAAAGGATAATCATGGATTTAAAAATATACCAAACAGGACCATTAGAAGTAAATACTTGTGTATTAACGGATTCCGAAACCAAAGAAGCTGTTTTAATTGATGTAGGGGGCTGTTTTTCAGATATAAAATCCCAAATTGATAAAGAAGGGTATTCTATAAAATATGTTTTAAACACTCACGGTCATTTTGACCATGTAACCGGAGATGCAGAAATTCAGGAACTTTGTCCCGATATCCCGATTTTCATGAATAAAAAAGATATTCCGCATGTCGAAAATTTAACTGCAAAATTATTGCAATGGGGATTCAAAAGCGATGTAAAGACACCTGTAATATCTAACTTTATAGATGAAACAAGTAATCTTTACATAGGGAAAAATAAAATTACAATTCTATATACGCCGGGGCACTCACAAGGGAGCCTTAGCTATTATACAGACGGTAAACTATTTTGCGGAGATACACTTTTTTACCGCTCGATAGGAAGAACAGATTTCTCTGACGGGGATTATGACACTCTTTTAAATTCTATCAAAACTAAACTGTTGACGCTTCCTGATAATACTGTCGTTTATCCGGGTCATGGACCATCTACAACTATCTTAAATGAAAAAAACTATAATACCTATTTACGCTCTCTATAATTTACATAACTTTTACTGTAACGCCATTTCTTAAAAGTAAATAATCTTGAAGTCCTCTGATAACATCTTCTTTTATTTCCATTAAAAATATCCCGAGATTTTCCGCTACATTTTGATTCATTTCGTCCATAATGTTCCTTTTCATTTCTAGATAATATATATATCGGTATATACTTTATATATCTTTAGTTTTTTAATGCAAATGTGAAGAATTTTTAACATTTAGAATGTGTACAAGTCATTTAATCAAAAATAAACATAATCTAGTGTCGCCCGCATTTTTCGATGACTTTCTTGTAATTCCTGTTGCGCTCACAGAGTAGCGCCTCCGGAACTTTGCTCCTGCCGGCTCAGTTGCGTCATTGCGAGTCCGCCTGTGGTGGACGTGGCAATCTCTGCATCTTTAGGTCTAGGTTTGCTTCGTCGTTACACTCCTCGCAAAGACGGTTGCAGTTCAACATTCAGGAATTTCGCTATCGTTCACAATGACGCGAATTTTTCTCGGATAATATTTTGCAATATTATGACGGGTTCCGTCGACATCAGTATGTGTTTCTAATCGATAAGCAGCAGTATCAAATTCGATTCCACCAGATATTCCACGCCCCATATTCGTTATTGCTTTAGCAACATCAACGTCTCCATCATTAATCTTCATCAAAGTACTCGATTAAATCACTATAACCGTCTACACCATTTGTTATTTTAGATGACTTAGTATTACTAAAGTTAGATTCTTACTTGTTATTTCAATACTATCACCGTTAAAATCATTAAATTGTTGTATTTCTAATTAAATTATTCTTTTGCAGCTAATCTTTAAAATTTTTTAATAATTATTTAGTTATAACCAACAACTTTTTTTCAGGATTTTTAAAATACAAATCTTGAAGAAAGGCGCATGTATGTACAAAAATTCTGAAGAAAAAATTTTGGCGAAATTAGCCCGTAATTTGGTAAAACTAAGAAAAGAAAAAGGTTATATTCAAGAAAAATTGGCAGAACTTACCGGATATAGCAGAGAATACATTGCAAAAGTTGAAACAGGGAAAAGAAAAGTTTCTATAAAACTCATGATTAGAACCTTAAAAGCTTTGGATATTGAAATTACGGAACTATGGGATATTGATTATTGAGAATGCAAAACAATCAAAAAATTGTTATTTTTTGGATTTCCGTTGCGCTCAAACAACAACGTCAATTGCGAGTTTTTTAAGTAATTTGAATCAACACTTTATATTCAAGCCAAACTACTGTAAAACGGCGCGGCAATCTCTGTCATCTTTATGTTTGCTTCACTGCATTCGCAAATGACGATTAAGTCAATAATTTGCTGTCTTGAATTTACAAAACAAAACTTCTAATATATTTGCAAACCATTTCTAATTGGCTTTCATCAAGAGTTTTTATCTGTTCAAGTATGTATTCTTTTAAATCACTGCCTTTTTGGAGATGATAAAACTCAAATAAATCTTTAACTTCAACCCCGAAAACTTCTGAAAGTTTAACAATTATTTGGGGATTAGGCATATTCTTCCCGAGTTCAATACTGCTCAAATGTTTGCCGTCAATACCGATTTTTTCCGCAAGCTGATATTGAGTCATTTTTTTATGTATTCTGTATTCTCTAATGCGTTTTCCCAATAATTCTTTTATATTCATATTACTAATATGCTAACAAATTTTTACTGCAATTAAACCGTAATATCAGCGAATATTTGACATTTTCTCGTTAATATTATATAAAGATATTAATATCAAACGATATTTTTATAAATTTTCGTTATATTTACAGAAAAAGGAAGTTAAATGGAATTAAAAAGAGCTTTTACACTTTCAGAGGTTTTAATTACACTTGTAATAATCGGAGTAGTTGCCGCAATAACAGTTCCTGTTTTGCAGGAGCAGTATACGGAACTGGAAAGAATATCGAGAATAAAAAAGAATTATTCTGTTTTATCTAATGCAATGATAAGAGTACAAGCTGCTGGCGGCCACGCAGTTTTACATACAGAAAGCGGAAGTTATTCCGAGCTTAAAAAATGGTTTAATAAATATTTAAGCCCTTATTTAATTACTACAAAAGTTTGTTATAATGAAACAGGATGCTGGAATACAACAGGCACAAAATATTTAAACGGTACAAACGCTAGTTCTTCAAATAGTGGTGTTGGTTCAAATATAATAACTGCAATACTTAATGACGGCACTTTTATAAACGTTGATTTTTGGCTTAAAGATGACATTTTAAGTTATTTTGGAGTAGAAACAAATCAAGTGCAGGCAGTTACGATATATTTTGATATTAACGGTGCAAAAAAGCCTAATACTTTCGGAAAAGATATTTTTACTGTTTTATTTACGGAATACGGGCTTATTCTGCCGTTTAAAGATGATGAAAGCAGAATTGACACTGATTGTTCAAGCAGCGGAAGGGGGCATTCCTGTATTTATAAATATTTAAAAAAATAAAGTATTGGTAAACGGCTATAGTGAATTTTTTTACAAGAGTAGAATTATTGAATATACTTTTTTTCTTCTTTTAAGGGCAGGTAATATTCTATTTTATCAATAATCTGAGCATTATGTATTTTTAAAATCTTTTGGGCATGTTTAATTTCTTAATTTGCTTTTTTTAATTTATATGCAATAAAATACCCGTTTTGTTTCAAATGAGGAATTGCATATTGAATAATAATGCCTAAATCCGCCATAGCTCTTGTAACTATAACATCATATACATAATTTAAAGGCAGTTTTTCAATCCTTGAACATACCAGTTTTATATTATCTATACATAGTTAGTCAACAGCATAAGTTATAAATTTAATTTTTTGTTGATAGAATCATGCAGTAATTTCACAATTATCATAATATATTGCAAGCGGAACAGCGGGAAATCCGCTTATCGCGAAATTTTCTCGGACAATTTAATAGATAACTCTTTCAAGAAAATAATTATTGTCCGGGACAATATTAAAATTCTCAGAAATGAAACAGAGTTAGCAACAATGGGATTATTCAATTATACTTTTCCTTTTTGACCGCAATCATATATCCATCAGGAAAATTCCGACAGCTATTATAATTTATTAAATGATATAATTTACGAAAAACTCACATTAAAAAAGCAAGGATTGAAAGCCTTGCTTTTTTGTGTTTTAAATGGTGGGCGTTGAGGGACTTGAACCCCCGACATCCTCCTTGTAAGGGAGGCGCTCTACCAACTGAGCTAAACGCCCTCGCCTATTATATGTTATCGTATAAAAATTTTTAGTCAATAGTTTTTTAATTTTATTTTTTCATCTGATATGTAACATAGATTGTATTCAAAGTTAAATCTTGTTATTATAAAAATATCCGAACAAAATAACAAGAGGAAATTATTATGGCAGAAATTAATTTTAAAGTTGATGAAAACAAGTGTATACATTGCGGACTCTGTGCAAAAGAGTGTATTGCAAATGTTTTGGAATATAATGAAAATAAAATTCCTCAGGCTGTAAAACCTGAAAGTTGTATAAAATGCCAGCATTGTTTCGCTGCATGTCCTGTAGGCGCAATATCGATTTTTGATAAAAATCCGGAAAACTCTGAACAAGTATACTCCCAAAATCCTGAAATGGTTTTAAATTTGATTAAATCCAGAAGAAGTGTAAGAGCATATAAAAATCAAAATTTGGAACAGGATAAACTTTTAAAATTAAAAGAAATGTTAAAGTGGATTCCAACAGGATGTAATTACCATAAATTACAATTTTCTTTTATTGATGATGTTGAAGTGATGAATGAGTTTCGGAATCATTTAAATGAAAAATTAATAAATGCTTTAACCAAAAAGCCGGTCAAAGCTATTACTGAAAAATTTTCAATGTACACAAATGCATTATTAAGAGGCGATGATGTTATTTTCAGAGGTGCTCCGCATTTAGTTACCGTATCAAATTCCGTTAAAGCCCCATGTGCAAAAGAAGATTCCATAATTGCTTTAAGTTATTTTGAATTATATGCACAAAGTCTTGGTATCGGTACTTGTTGGTGCGGTTTTGCCCATATGTGCTTAATGATGTTCCCGGAATTATGTGAATATTTAGAAATACCTGAAGGATATCAGCCCGGTTATGTCATGCTTTTTGGACCTAAAAATATAAATTATTCCAGAACCAGCCAACCGGAAG
>JAJQFK010000215.1 GCA_021201175.1 Candidatus Gastranaerophilales bacterium
ATTTACAAAAAGTCTTAGAAAATATGAAGAAAATGCCCATGTTCAAAAAGAAACGGCAGAACAACTTATTAATATTTTGGGTAAAAAGCAATATGATTCCATACTTGAAATAGGCTGTTCGTCCGGAGTATTAACTAAATTGATACATAATAAAATAAATTTTAAAGAATTTAGT
Organism: Candidatus Gastranaerophilales bacterium; assembly: GCA_021201175.1. Classification (GTDB taxonomy): domain Bacteria; phylum Cyanobacteriota; class Vampirovibrionia; order Gastranaerophilales; family Gastranaerophilaceae; genus Avigastranaerophilus. The sequence continues at coordinate 176 of JAJQFK010000215.1, forward strand.
GCGATTGATTTAGTTGAAGAATCGGAAAATTATATAAAACTAATAATTCCCGACTCCAATTTTATAGCGGGTGATATAGAAACAATAAAGCTTGATAAAAAATATGACTTAATAATATCTAATGCCTGTCTGCAATGGTGCAACGATATAAAAACCGTGATTAATAAGCTGTATCAAGCATTAAACGAAAACGGAATGCTGGCAATAACAATTTTTACGGATAACAATCTGCCGGAAATAAAAAGTATATTCGGAATTGAAAATACAACATATAAAATATCAGAATTAAAAGAACATTTAAAAAACTATAACGTCTTAACATATAAAGAGGAGTTAAAAGTTTTATATTTTGAGACTCCAATAGAGGTACTAAATCATATAAAATTGACCGGTGTAAATGCTGTTACTGATATGAAATTAACGAAATCAACCCTCGCTGATTTTTGTATAAAATATAATCAACTATATAAAACAAATAAAGGTGTAAGACTTACCTACACACCGGTATATATAGTTTTATCCAAATCAGATTAAAGGGGGAAATTTTTCATTTAAAAAAATTTTAAAGCCCAAACAAATAAAATTTTTCTTGACAATCCGTTATGTCCTATATATTATACAGAAAGCATATAAATGCCGGTGTAGCTCAACGGTAGAGCAACGGTTTTGTAAACCGTAGGTTGTAGGTTCGATTCCTATCACCGGCTATTTATAGGTTTTGTACATTAAAAATAGAATATTAGAATGGGTAGATGGCCGAGTGGCTAAAGGCGACAGACTGTAAATCTGTTGACGTGAGTCTACGGTGGTTCGAATCCACCTCTGCCCATTTTTTGAGCCTGAATGGCATAGAGGGCTCGCGCGAGGAATACATATTTCCGCGAGCGACAGTTCCGCAGGGAAGGTGCGGTAGTTTCTGTATGTTTTACATGCCCTTGTGGCGCAGTGACTCTGCCGAACAAAAGGTGACTAAATGTCACGTTTTGTGAGAGGTAGCATTCCCGCAGGGAAGGCGCGGCGGTTTCTGTATGTTTACACATGCCCTTGTGGCGCAGTGGTAGCGCATTCCCTTGGTAAGGGAAAGGTCACGGGTTCAAGTCCCGTCAAGGGCTAATAAAAAATCTAATATTGAAAATACAATAGGAAACGTAGAAAATAAACAAAGAAAAAGGAGTTTAAACTCATGGCACGCGAAAAGTTTGAAAGAACAAAACCGCACGTTAATATTGGTACTGTAGGTCACGTTGACCACGGTAAAACAACATTGACAGCGGCAATTACATCATGTATGGCAGCTGTAGGAAAAGCACAAGCTAAAAAGTTTGATGAAATCGATGCAGCTCCGGAAGAAAAAGCAAGAGGTATTACAATCTCTACTGCACACGTAGAATATGAAACAGATTTAAGACACTATGCACACGTTGACTGCCCCGGGCACGCAGATTATGTAAAAAATATGATTACCGGTGCGGCACAAATGGACGGTGCTATTCTTGTTATTGCAGCAACAGACGGTGCTATGCCTCAAACAAGAGAACACATCTTACTTGCAAGACAGGTAGGTGTTCCTAAATTGGTAGTATTCCTCAACAAATGCGATATGGTTGAAGATGAAGAATTACTTGAATTAGTAGAAATGGAAGCAAGAGATTTATTATCAAAATATGAATTTGACGGCGACAATACTCCATTTATAAAAGGTTCTGCATTAAAAGCATTGGAAGCAGTTCAAGCAAATCCTACAATCAATAAAGGACAAGATAAATGGGTTGACAAAATTTGGGAACTCATGGACGCAGTTGATAGCTGGATACCGACACCGGAACGTGATGTTGACCAACCGTTCTTAATGCCTATAGAAGATATCTTCTCAATTACCGGTCGTGGTACAGTTGCTACCGGCAGAGTTGAAAGAGGTAAGGTAAAAGTTGGACAGGAAGTTGAAATAGTTGGTTTCGGCGACACAAAGAAAACAACCGTAACTGGTGTTGAAATGTTCAGAAAACTTCTTGATGAAGGTATTGCAGGTGATAATATAGGTGCATTATTAAGAGGTGTTGATAAAACAGAAGTTCAAAGAGGACAGGTTTTAGCAGCTCCCGGTTCTATAAAACCGCATACAAAATTCACAGCTAACGTTTATGTTTTAACAAAAGATGAAGGCGGACGTCATACTCCTTTCTTCCCCGGATACAGACCTCAGTTCTATATCAGAACAACTGATGTTACCGGTTCTATTAAATTTGACGGTGAAATGGTAATGCCCGGTGATAACGTAGTTATGGATGTTGAGTTAATCGCTCCTGTTGCTATTGAACAAGGTATGAGATTCGCTATCAGAGAAGGCGGACGTACAGTTGGTGCAGGTGTTGTAGATAAAATTACCGCATAGTATTATTTTTTAATACCGGTACAAAAAGAGGGCGGCTAAAAAAGCCGCTCTTTTTTAACTATAAGCTATAGAAAATAAATTCGAGCGGCTTTATGCCGCTCTTTTTTTGAATCAAAATTAAAGAAAAAATTTTTAATCGAATATAAGTTCATTCGTTTGTATATTAAGAAAATTTGGAATAACATAACAAATGAGGATGACTTTTTTGTCACCCTCATAAATTATTTATAGAAGATAAAAGAGATACACTAATTATTTACTAGCCCAAACCTTTATATTTTGGTGTTGCTGTTTGAATGCCCTGAGCTTCGGCTTCTTCACAAGCTGATAGTTGTTGCTGTAATGTGGTTACGACTGTATCTAATCTTTTTACTTCCATTTCTATTGCATTTTCTTTTATAGAAACTTCATATATTTTTTGATTTATTTGATCTTTTTCCTGATCAAATTGAGCTTCCAAAGCTTGAATTTGATTACTAATTTGAGATCTTGCAGTAGAATCATCTTCACTTGATAGTTGTGAGTATAAATCTGAAAGTTGACTGGATTGTGCCGCAGTCAAACTTGATAACTGCTGATTCAAACTTGTAGTATTTGTTGCTAATTTGAATTGTTCATTTGACCTTTGTGTTTGTTGCAATTGTGCAGAATTTAATTGTGAATCTAAAACTCTTTTGTGACATGCAAATAATGCGTAAGACATCTCTTTATCCTCTTTTTATTTTCCTCTTATTTACATGAAAAATTTTTTTAAAAAATTCATGCTATTTTGTAACATTATTATTAAGAAATTGTTACAATTTAAATAAAAACATATAATTATTATATCTTACACACTGGGAACAAAAAGCTGTTTCCAAATAATTCTTATTAGAAAAATCACTAAAGTCACTGCCGCATTTCCCCCTATTATCATTGCATAATAAAGGGCAGGTGAATACACCGTTAACAGTTAAGGTTCTGCTTACTGAACATTCTGTGTTTAGAGCTGTAAAATCAGTTTTTTCCGGAATTTCGGATTTTAAATTTTTGTCTAAAAGCGGAATAATTTTAAAATTTATGTCAGTTGTTTCAAAATCAAAGGAGCGGCATAATTCTTGAAAATGCTGTTTTAATTCATTTTCCGGCATTGAGTAGTGATTTACTATTGCCAGAATCGGGTTAAATTCATACTTTACCAGACTTTGAATTGCGTGGACAGCTTTTCTAAAAGAGCCTCTGCCCCTAATATTGTCATTTTCCTTTTCTATATAGTGGTCAATGCTAATCATAAATATTATTTCGTTATTTAAATTGTTTTCTTCTTCGACTTTACGCATAAATCGTGCTTTTTTATCGTTAATATTTAACGCATTAGTATGTATAACAACCGATGTATATTTTAGACATAATCTTAATATATGATTGAAATCAGGGTGCAGCATAGGTTCAGCACCTGTTAAATGAATATATTGTAATTTTGATTTATCAATTGTTACAAGAGATTGTCTAACTTTTTCAATTGGAATAAAATCTTTTACTTTTTTATCTTTAAAATCGATATAACAATGCTTACATCTTAAATTACAATTTTGTGATGTCATTTCTATAAACAATGATTTTAGTTCCGTCATAGTAATGCACGGCGCTTTAATGATTGTATTGCTCATTTCTAAACCCTTTTCCTTTCTGACTTATTTTTAATTTTATCTAAACAATTTTATTGTTAAATTAGTCAGTAGTTTAAAATTTATATATTTTTTACTAGTCTGACTGAATGATATTTCTAAAGTTTCTAAATTCTTTACCGAAAAATAATTAAGGAGGAGTTTTATGGCACAAATTATTGAAAATCTACATGGCAGAAGAAGTATAAGACTTAATACAAATGATATTATTAGTATTGTTCGGGAATATCAAGATAAAACCCGAGGAGCAAAAACTTATGAAGAAATAAGAAAAAAATTATCCGGTTGTGAACTTTATCTTCCGGAAGATATTTGCTAAACTGTTAGCTTTTAGTTAAATTTCAATCTTTTTGATATAACACAAAAGACTGCAATATAAAAAAGCAGTCTTTTGGGAAATATTTAAACAAATCTAATAGCTATACAGTTGTTAATTTTGCTGTATTTTCAAGTTTTAGAGTTTCTGTTGTTATATCACATACAGATGAAGGACCAAAATATTGAATTGAGCCGGGGAAGATATACTTATCTTCCATTGCCCATATTTCTCTATTTTCATCTAAGACTTTAAATACAGGTCCATTTAAATCAACAAGTGCTTTTTTGATAACCGGTTTAAATTGACCATGACGTTTTTCCATATTCATCATCATTGTTAAAGGAATACCGCCGGCAATCCATTCATCTGCCGGAGCAGAAAGATTTTTTACCGAAGATAAGTAACCGGTCAGACCGAATTTTAATAGTGCAAATGCATTATAACCTAATGAATAACAGTAATCTGCATCAAAATTAGAAGGGAATGCACATCTGCCTTCATAACCGAAGAAGTGGCATTGAGCAGAGAATTTACCGTTGTATGTGCCTTGTTGTTTCATTTCTGCTAATTGAGCACTTACCATTTCTATTAATAACTTTTCTGTTTCAATTTTTGAAACCTGAACGTTTCCGTGCGGATCTCTATCCATTAAAAGCTGCTGTTTAATTAAGACCGGCAGTGAGTTAAATACAGATGAGTCTTGAGAATTTAATTTGGATTTTATAATTTCAAATTTAGTATTTTCGTTTGCAGACTTATAATTTGAATCATTTTCCAAAACAGCAAGAACATCATTTAAATTAGAAATCATAGATTTGATTTCAGGAATAAATTCAATTAAACCTTCCGGAATTAAAGCAATACCAAAGTTTTTACCCATATTTGCTCTTTTTGCAACAATATTTGCAATATAATCAACAATTTGCTTTAAGGACATTTTCTTTTCTTCAACTTCTTCCGAAATCAAAGTAATATTAGGTTGCGTTTGCAGAGCAGTTTCCAACCCGACATGAGTAGCGCTTCTTCCCATTAACTTAATAAAATGCCAGTACTTTTTAGCGGAATTTGCATCTCTTAAAATATTACCTATTAACTCAGCATAAGTTTTTGTTGCTGTATCAAATCCGAAAGAAATTTCAATCTGATCATTTTTCAAATCGCCGTCAATAGTTTTAGGGCAGCCGATAACCTGAATATCTGTATTATTTTTAAC
>JAJQFK010000014.1 GCA_021201175.1 Candidatus Gastranaerophilales bacterium
ACTGTATTTATTGTGCCTGTCATAAGTTTTGGGGCAGAGTTTACTATTATTATGTCATCTCCTGCCGTAAATTTTGCACGTTCAACTAAAAGTTTATCAATTTTATTAAATAATTCTTCATCTAATATACAATTACAATTTTTATCAACAAATGTATAAATGCCCCGGAACAAACTTAGCTTTCTTGCTATTGAACCGGAGTTAGTAACGGTTATTACAGGTACAGAAGGTTTTAATTTTGAAATAATTTTTGGAGTATATCCTTTTTCCGAGAACACCAGTATACCTTTTGCATTTAGTTTTTTTGATATATTAACGGCGCTTCCCGCTATAGCCTGTGAAATTGGATTTAAATCAGGTATTAAATCCGCATCATAATCAGTTTTTATAAACTGACTTTTTTCTACAGTCTGAGAAATTAAAGACATCATTTCTACAGATTCTACGGGATATTTCCCTACTGCTGTTTCACCTGATAACATTATTGCATCGGCACCGTCATATATTGCATTTGCGACGTCGTTTGCTTCTGCTCTGGTTGGAATAGGTTGTTCTATCATTGATTCAAGCATTTGAGTGGCGACAATGCAAGGTTTTTTATAAATATTTGCCATATTTATAATTTCTTTTTGTGCAACAGGAACTTCCTGCGGCGACATTTCAATTCCCAAATCTCCTCTTGCTACCATTACACCGTCAGCTTCACGAATTATTTGGCTCAAATTTTCAACCGCCTGCGGTTTTTCTATTTTGGCAATGACCGGTATTTCTGTATCGCCGAATGCTTTTATATAATATTTTGCACATTTTATATCTTCCGCCGTTCTTACAAAAGATAACGCTATATAATCCGCTTGTTGATTCAATGCAAATTTTATGTATTCCTTATCTCGTTTTGTAATGGCTTCAAGACTTGTCTGCGAACCGGGAATATTTATGCCTTTGCGCGGTTTTATAAGTGTTCCGTTTTCAACTTCTGTGTACACTTTTGAATCTTCAATTTTTACAACTTTTAATCTTATTTTTCCGTCATCAAGGAATATTTTTTCACCGGGTGTTACATCTCGCGAAATCCCTTCATAATCAACGGGAAGTATATTGTCCTTTATTTCTTTTGTATGCTCAAGTATAAGTTCTTGTCCTTTTTTTATTTCAATTGGGGATGGAATTTCTCCTACTCTTATCTTTGGACCTTGTAAATCTATAAGAATAGGTATATTTTTATTCAGTTCATCGCTTATTTGCCTTATTATTTTTATTTTTTCCTCGTGTTCATACTTCTCTCCATGTGAAGTATTTATTCTGAACATTGAAACTCCGGCGGTTATAAGTTCTTTTATTGTATTATAATCGCCGCTGGAGGGCCCTAGGGTTGCTACTATTTTTGTTTTTGTTCTTACTTGTTGCTGCATATTTTTACTCCGTTGAAATTTGTCCGAGAAAATTTCGCTCACGTTCCTTATCGCGAAATTTTTGAGTGACGCCTTGAAAAGGTGAGCCCCAATTTTTCGGTGACGAGGAGTCATCGAAAAATGCGGGCGACACTAGATTAAAATTGAGGTATGTGTATTGCCATATTATCAAGTGCAAGTATACTTTCTATTACCCCTTCCGAGTATGTCGGATGTGGGAATATTGTATTGTGCATTTCTTTCGGTTTTATTCCGTTCGTAATCATAATAGCTATTTGCCCGATTAATGCACCGGCTTCTTCTGATATAATATGAGCACCTAAAATTTCTTCCTCTGTGGCAAGAATCTTTATAAATCCCTCAATCTTATCATCTGCATAGGCTTTACCCAGGGCAGATACCGGAAATAAAGATTTTTTATATTTTATATTTTCTTGAATCAATTCTTGTTCTGTTTTGCCGATTGCTGCAATTTCCGGTGAACCGTATATAACCGAGGGCACCTGTTTTTTATCGAATTTCGGACAATTTCCTTTTATAATATACTCTATTACATTTTCTGCCTGTTTCATTGCGCTGTGTGCAAGCATGGAAGTGCCGTTTATATCCCCGATTGCATAAATATTTTCAATATTTGTTTTAAAATTACAATCTGTTGATATATATTTGTTTATTTTTAGTTTTTCGCTGATTTTTCCAAAATCTATATCCGCAATTCTACCTGCCGCTGTTAATATATAATCTGTTTCTATTTGCTTGCCGTTTGTTAGAATAACTGTTTTGTTTTGGATTTTTTCTACGGAGCAGGAAGTATAAAATTCAATTCTGTTTTTTTTAAAAAGTCTTGAAATCCTTTCGGATACTTCATAATCCATAGCCGGACATAATTTATCAGCTATTTCGGTTATATAGACTTTTGTTTGGAGTGCTGATAATATTCTTGCCCATTCTATACCTATAGCACCGGAACCGGCTATTAGTATACTTTTTGGCTGCTCTGTAAGATTTAATATTTCATCCGAGGTTAAAACAAAATCTTCTTTGTAATCTCCGGAAAACTTTAGTTTATTTGGCATAGAGCCGGAAGCTATAATAATATTTTCTACATTATAATTCGTATTTCCGGCTTTTATTATATTTGGTGTTTCTATTTCTGCAAGTTCCTCAATAATTGTAATACCATAACTTTTAATAAGGTTTGTAAGGGATTTCCTAATTTTTTCCGATACCGTTTTTTGACGTTCCCAAATTTTAGTAAAATCCGGAGTAACGTTATCTGTATTTATTCCGAATTTTGTTGAATTTTTTATTTCGTTATATATACTTACGGAATGAAGTATAGTTTTTGTAGGAATGCAGCCCCGGTTTAAACAAGTACCGCCTATTTGATTTTTTTCAAATAATATTACTTTTAGTCCGTATTGTGCTGCCCTTATTGCGGCTGTATATCCCGCAGGTCCTGCCCCTATAATCCCGACATCAAACATAAATTTTTTCCCTCTCATATAATCTTTTCTGTATATCTGCACAATTTATTTGACAATTTTTGATAATCCGTTAGGCTTATCAACATTTCTTCCGAGTTTAAATGCTGTTTCATAAGCAAGAAGCTGCATAATAACAAGCGCAGAAAACATAAAATCTATATCATTTTTCGTAGAAATAGTTATTACCGTGTTTTTTAATGTATCATCAATAGGAATTGCGGAAATGATTAATGACTGAGTTTTATAGCCGGAATTAACCTTTTCCAATACATTCATGGTAAAATCTACATTTGAATTATTAACTAATGCAATAAGAGTACATTTTCTGTTTAAAATGGCAATATGTCCGTGAAGAAATTCACCCGTCGGGTATGCAGTGGTATTAATATAAGATGTTTCTTTTATTTTCAAAGCTCCTTCTTTTGCAAGAGGATAAAACATACCGGAAGCCAATATAACAGCGTTTTCATTTCTTGAAAGAAGTTGTGCATATTTTTTTGCTTCCTCCTGTTTTGTATAAGCATTTTCAATATAATCCGGAACTCTAATAATTTGAGATAAAACATCATAATTTTCAATTCTGTTTTCTTTCATTATCTTTAATGCAATAAGCAGCAGACAAAATATTTGTGAACTCATTGCCTTAGTGGAAGCAATGGATTTTTCAATACCGGCAAATGTTAATATTTTGTATTTTGTATTTTTATATAATGTTGAATTTTTAGTATTTGTAACGGACAAAGTTTTGTCTGTTTTGTTTTTAATTTTTTCTAAAGCAATATTTGTATCCGATGTTTCGCCTGATTGTGAGATAAATATATAGAGTATATCAGGATATACATCAAAATTTTCCAGTATTGATATTTCTCCGGCATAATAGGATTGAGCCTGTATATGAACAGTGTTTCTAAAAAAGTTTGCCGCAATAGCTGCGCTGTGGTATGAAGAACCGCTTGCAATCAAAGCAATTTTTTTTATTCCGTCGGGTAGATTTATATTAATAACATTATCTTCTTTAATATATTTTTTTATAAGATTCCGGATTATTTGAACCTGTTGAAAAATTTCTTTTTCCATATTTGTTCTTTTCCCGAACAATAAAAATTTATTAAAAAATCGTTTGAATAAAATTTTCATGCCTCTCCCTCAATATTAAGAATTTATTATACTAATAAAATCTTGTTTTGTAGTCCTTTAAAACATTTTTCGGACTAATAATTCCCATATCAAATAACAATTTTGACTGTGCCTTATTGTATTCTATCATATTTTTAATTAAATTTAAGTTTGCCTGAACTTTAATATTTTGAGAAGCAATAACATCAATGAAAGTAGCTTCTCCGGCTTTCATATTTGCAAGTGAAAGGTTTAAACTTGTATCTGCCGCTTCAACTTCGACTTCTGACGCTTCAATTTTCTTTAATGCATTTAAAGAATCGTAATAAGAATTAATAATATCTTCTTTCACTTGCCGTTCAAGTTTAATTAATTCAAGTTTTTTAGCACGTACAACGGCAGAATCGGCTTTTATTTGTGTAATAGTACCCATAAGCATATTTTTTCCCAAATTAGCGCGTACATCAAGAGTAATGCTGTTGTGACTCGACATGCCCATTCTTTTTGTGCCGACCATCCCATTCTGATAAGAAATTGTAACGGCAGGAATAATATCGGTGTAATTAGAACTTCTTTGTGCTCTATAAGCATTAATTTCCGCCTTTTTCGCTTTTATATCTTCTCTTGATTCAAGTGCCTGTTCATATAATTCTTCAATACTATAAGAAGGATTGACAAGTTGTCTTTTATCAACAGCAATTTCAAACGGATAAACAGCCTCTAAAACATCGACACCAAGTACATTAGCAAGTGATGCCTGCTGCAATCTCAAAGAATTTAGCGCTGCTGTATAATCTTGCTGTGCACCTGCTAACTCTGCTTGAGCTCTTTTTACATCATATAAAGTTCCTAAGCCGCTTTCAAATCTTGCCTGAGTATATCTTAATTGTTCAAGTCTGTCATATAAATTGACTTTTTGAACTTCAATTTCTAATTTTCTTGCCAATGTATCATAATAATTAGTAATAGTATTTAATAAAGTTTCATCTTTTGTATATTCTAATGTTGCCTTTGCTGATTTTAAAAGATTTCTGGTTTGAGCGAGATAAAAGAAATATTTACCCTGATTAATAGTAGACCATTCTGCAATGAAATAGCTTTGAATTGGCACCTCATGAGTAGTAGTTGCAACAATTCCGCCAACAAGATAATTCCCCTCTAAATTTTTAATATCATAATTATAATAGATATCGGGCAACAGTTGGAATTGTGCATTTTTATTAATCCAGTATGCTTCATCTGCGTCTGCTCTGTTTATTTTTATGTCATAATTTTCGCCAAGTGCGATTTTAATACAATTTTCAAGGTCGGTATAAATAAAATGCGACCCCAATTCGTTTTCTATTTCTCTATCTATAACAAACTGTTTTTCAATGTCAGAAATACTTGCAGAACCTTTTATTACCTGTTCAAATTTCTTATAACTTTCATTTTCACAGCATTGAGAATATGCTTCAATATATTCAGACACAGCTGCCATCGCAATATTTTGTACAAAAAGTAATATAAATATAATCCATATAATTTTCATATAAAAATTATGTTTTAAATTATAAGAAAATCATAATAGCCTGTAAGTTAATACAATAAGATAGTTTTTATTTTAAAGAAA
>JAJQFK010000225.1 GCA_021201175.1 Candidatus Gastranaerophilales bacterium
GTTCTGAATGTTCGGTAGAACTTGGCGGAGCATGTTTTGGCAGTGCATTTAAACCCACTGCTATATCTGATTGTTCTGAATCAAACAGAAGCGCACTTGGAATAAAATACGCATGTTATTATTCAAATGATTACTGGGCAGGGGCGGTTGAAGCATGCGGAGGTGTCGCAAACATGCCGACGACTTCTGAACTTAAATCATTAGCAAGTGAGTTATGGAGTGGTGGAAAATACGACAGTGAAAAAGCTACTTCTATAGGGCTTCCTACAAGCGGCAGTTTCCGCGTATGGTCGTCGAATGAGAGCAGTGCGAGCTACACATACGACGTGGAAATCTCGTCTTCGAGATCGAATACTACTACGTTCCACGTCACTCGAAACCGCACAACGCCATACGCGCTTTGCAGGGGTGATTAAGTGGGGTTTTATTTTTGCATAGATAGCTGCAAGCGTGCTTTTTTTTCACAATAACTGTAGTTGTTAATGTTTTGCACTTCCAATCAGATTATTCATCCTTTCAGTTGATTAATATTTGTAAAATGCTATAATGTAGCGTATGAACTCAATTTTGTATACGGAAAAATTAAATACTCTTAGAAACGAAATGTCGCACCTTTGGAGCGGAACTTTGGAGGTAGATTAATGAATTTAACAACAATTTCCCAATTTAGTGCATTTGCGGCAATGCTTATTTTAGGTATTTTTTGTTTTTATAATTTTTACAAACAGGACAGTAGTTTTTTTAAAGACAAGCACTAAGCATACCTCGTTTTAGCTCTGACTTTTTATTGCCGGCGGCGGTACGGATTCAGAATTGCCGTAGATAGAATTAGAATATGAAGCGTCAATAGAAAAGTATTGCAGAATAAATTCATATAATTTATGCAAAAATATTTGTTGAGTTTATATATCAACATCTTTCATCATTGATATTAAAGTAGAAATAGTAGAGTCCATTGTTACGCTATCTGACGTTCTTTGTTGTAAAAAAGCATTAATTTGAGGCATTAGTTCAATTGCCAAATCTAATTTTGGATTTGAGCCGGGGTTATACATTCCTACGTCAATCAGGTCTTTGTTTTCTCTGTGTAAAGCCATTAATTTTCTCATTTTATAGGCAGATTGTTTATGTTCCTCTGAAACAATTTCGGTAAATAAACGACTGACACTGCCAAGAACATCTATTGCGGGATAATGGTTCATTTCTGCGATTTTTCTCGAAAGGAAAATATGTCCGTCAACAATTCCTCTTACTGTATCAACAACCGGATCATTGATATCATCACCTTCCATTAATACTGTATATAGTGCCGTAATAGAGCCGCGTTCGCTATTGCCGGTTCGTTCTAAAACCTTTTGAAGCCATGAAAATATTGATGGCGGATAACCTTTAATCGTCGGCGGTTCTCCGGTAGACAAGCCGACCTCTCTGCCTGCCATAGCACATCTTGTTACGGTATCTGTCATTAAAAATACTTTTTTGCCCTTATCCCTAAAATATTCACATACTGCTGTTGCCGACAGCAAACATTTTTGTCTTATTAAAGGCGGCTGATCTCCCGTAGAACACACAAGGACAGATTTTTTCATGCCCGCTTCGCCAAGAGAATTTTCTACAAATTCTTTAACTTCTCTGCCTCGTTCTCCTATTAAAGCAACAACATTTACATCTGCATCGGAGTTTCTTGCAATCATACCGAGCATAGTACTTTTCCCGACTCCGGAACCGGCAAACAATCCCATACGCTGCCCCGCTCCGAGTGTAAGCAATGAATCTATCGCTCTGACACCCGTTGAAAACATTGTTTTTATAATAGGTCTTTCAAATGCTCCCGGAGGCGGATTATCAATAGGTACCATCTTTGCGCCGCGTGTATCAAGGGGTTTGCCGTCTATTGGCTCGCCTAAAGGACTTATTAGTCTACCCAGAAGGAAATCTCCCATCGGAATTTTTATAGGTTCTCCGCCGGTTTCAACAAGACTTCCCTGTCCTATACCCGCCCCGTCATATAATAATAACAATTGCGCACTATCCCCTTTAAATGCAACTACTTCTGCGGGTTTCTTTTCTCCGGTATAGGTTTCTATATAACATAAGTCGCCCAGTTTTAACCCCGGCAGTTTTACTTCTACCGTTAATCCCAGTAATTTTGACACTGTTCCTTTATATGAATACAATTTTGTTGATTGTATTGTTTCATAAGCCTGTTTTTTTACAAATTCTATTGATTTTTCTATATTTTGATTCAACATTTATTTTACCCGAAATTATAATTTACCGATTCGCCGATTGTATCTACCGCTTCAACTCTTATATCTGTTATTAATTCCGAATAGGAAATGACAACTATTGTAGGAATATGACGTTCTAAAAGCTGATATAAAGGAAGTCTTATTCTTGGAGAACATAATATTACCGGCTGAACATTTATACTTTGATGTGCCCTGATTAGGGTAGAAGCTGCCGACTCAATAAGTTCTTGAACTTGCAATGGGTTTAATAAGAACATGGTTCCCAATTCTGTTCTTTGGCAACTGTCATCAAGTGTTTTTTCCCATTCCGGCGATAAGGTTAAAGCATATAATATCTTGTCTTTTGTACAATGAGCAAGGCATATCTGACGTCCTAATGCAGCCCTTAAACGTTCGGACAATATATCCGGTTCTTTTGAAAATCTTGCATAATCACACAATCTTTCAAAAATAAATATGATATCTTTAATAGAAACTTTCTCTCTTATCAGGTTAACAAAAATCTTTCTTAAATCACTTGTGGAGATAATGGCGGGAACAAGGTCATTTACCAGTGTCGGATCCTGATTTTTAACAAGTTCCATAAGTTTAAGTACATCAGTCTTTGTCATAATTTCATCTACATATTTTCTTACACAATCCTGCAAGTGAGTAATAATTACGTCAACAGAGTCAACAGCCGTAACTTCTTTCTGTGTTTTTAAGAAATCCGTAGGCATCCAGTATGCTTGAGTTTGGAATGTCGGATCAATACCTATAATAGCATCTTTCGGTACTTCTTTACCTGCTGCATCCCACTGATCTGCTATTACCATACTTTTTTTAGGGTAAACAGTTCCCATTGCAACCGTATTTCCGCGTACAGAAATCATGTATTCATTTACACCGATGGCAGAAGAATCCATTATTCTTATATTAGGAATAATATAACCAAGTTCATCAGTTACACGCTGTCTTAAAGCCGCAATTTTTGGAAGCAATAAGCCGTCCTGTTCAGGGTCTGCAATTTCAAGCAGCCCTGTTCCTACCTGTAAGTTTAGGACATCAACCCCTAATCTTTCATACATTCTGTTCGGGTTTGTTAAGTCGCTCATACTCTTTTTAACAGACTCTAATTGTCCTAATTGTGATTGTACATCTTTATTTACTGATACAATTAAATATGCCGCCATTATTACAAGTGAATATACGGTAAATGTGTACCACGGCAGACCTGTTATAAAACCTGTTGCCGCAATTATGAGTAAGAAAACTACAGTAAAAATCAAACTTGAAGGTTTATTTAAAATTTGGCTGGCTAAATCTCCGCCCAATGAACCTCCGGAAGCGGTAGAACGGGTCATAACGATACCGGCAGCTACCGACATCAACAATGACGGAAGCTGTGAAGCAAGTCCGTCGCCGACTGTTAATACAGTGTATTTCTGAACGGCTTCTCCTACAGGCATGCCCTGCATTAATACACCTATTGTTAATCCGCCTACAATGTTAATTACAACGATGATGATACCCGCCATTGTATCACCTTTTACAAACTTCATTGCACCGTCCATTGAACCGTATAAGTTTGACTCACGCGCTAAATCATCACGTCTTTTTGCTGCTTCATCCGGTGATATTAACCCTTGATTAAAATCACCGTCTATTTGCATTTGTTTTCCGGGCATAGCATCTAATGCAAACCTTGCGGAAACTTCGGCTATACGTTCTGACCCCTTTGTTATTACCATAAACTGGACTATTGTTATTATTATGAATATTACAAAACCAACTATTAAATTACCTCCTGTTACGAAATTTCCAAATGCATCAATTACTTCTCCGGCTTCTCCTTTGGAAAGAATTAATCTTGTTGATGCGATTGAAAGTACAAGTCTAAACATTGTACCTATCAATATTATTGAAGGAAATGATGCCAGTTCCAAAGGACGTTGAATATATAATGAAATCATCACAAGCAATATCCCGAGTGTGATATTGAAACTTATTGCAAAGTTAACAACTATCGGCGGCAATTCACAAATCAGCAAAACTATAAGCAATATTACAAATATTGCCAGCGAAATTTCACTTACTATTGATGATTTTGCTCCTTGCGGCTGCGCCATATACTATTATTCTTTCTGTTTTTTTAATGCATTTTCTATTATAGAAAGCTGTGTTTCTATTGAAGCATCTATTATTCCGTTTGAAGTTTCTACTATAACTCCGCCTTCTTTTATTGTATTATCCGGTACTACCGATATTTTAGCTTCAAAATACTTACCGGAAAATATTTCTTCTATATTGTCTTTTACCAATTCTACATCTTTTGGCATTACTTTTAATGTTATTTTTTCTTCTGTCTTATTTATTTCTTCAACTACTCCTTTTATTATGTTGACAGTTATATTGTTGTCTGTTTCAATTTCTTTATTAAGAATTTTTTTTGCCATTTCAACGGAAATATCAAGAATACATTCGGAAACTTTGTTAAATAATTCTTCTTTACAATCAAAGAAATCTGCAATTTTATTTCTTATTTCCTGCAAATCTTCTTTTGCTTTTGCAATTCCTTCATTATATCCTTCTGTTTTTGCAGCTTCTTTAATATTTAAAGCATCCTGCTGTGCTCTTGAAATTACATTTCTATCCTGAGTTCTTCTGTAACCGCGCCTTCTTGAACCCTCGCGGCGTTCTTCCCTTTGTTCAAATTGGACATCCGTAATATTTAAATCAAAATCATCAGGTTTTTCCGGAGTTTCTTTCTGTTTCTCAACGGGAGGTTTTTCGGGTAATATTTCTTTTTTCAAATCTATGTCAGGTTCCGGTTGACGGGGAATTTTTTTTTCAACGGGAACAGGAGGAATTTCCTTAATTTTTTGTTCGGAATCCTCCAACGGCTTTTTTATTTGTGTATATTTCTTTTTAATTATCATTAATTTTTTCTTCTATTGTACTTGCCAAGGATTGTATTACGCAGGGACTAAAAACTTCCAATGAAGGGAATTCGCTGTCCAGAATAAAATCCCTTACAAATTCACGTTCATTTAATGCTGCTTTGCTCAATTTTTCAGGAGATGACATACTTATTAGTTTATAATATCTTTTTAAGATTGCTCCTGCATTTATTTTGTCAGATTCGGGAAGTATTTTCTTTATTTCTTCTAAAGATTTTATTATTATATTATGGTCAATTTTATCTTCAATATTGCTCATTTTCATATAATTTATAACATGTTTTACATCCTTTTTATCTAAAGAAGATAATATTTCTTCCGCTTTTTGTTTTGGTAATTTTTTTAACACAATTGCAAGAGCCGCAAGTTTTAATACTTTTTTCTCGGAATCAGCAGGAGGAGTATCCGATGGTTGTGCTGCATTAGCAAGCATTGATTCATCTTCTGTTTTTTCAACCATATCATTTAAATTGGAAGTACTAATTGCTTTTTTATACTGAGCTTCTGAAAGAACACCTTTTTTTACAAGTTTTTGCAATTCCGCATTATAAACATTTTTTACTTTTTCCTCTATTAGATTTATCATAGTATCTTGAGGCATTTTTTTTATTATTGCTAATTTAGCGGTATTAAAAATATTTGCAGCTATAACTTGCAGAATTGCTTCTCTGTTTTGCGGCGGGATTTTTCCGTTAATTAAATCAACGGATTTATGAAAAGTCCACTCGCCTATAAACTGGGTAACTAAACTCGCATTTTGTGCCGTAAATTTTAGCTGTGCATCATTACTGAGGGCTTCTCCCGCCATCAATGAAAATTTACGTACTGTTTCTACAATAGTCTTTTTTTCTGCATCAGTCAGGGTTGAAGGTGCCGCATTTGTACCGGGTTTTACCAGTACCTCCATTGCTTGTTTCGCTAAATCTAAAGCAAATGCTTTATAATCAAACCCTTCTATAGGCATTTTATCCTCTTATCCCCCTTTTAGGATTTTTCAATCCAACTCTTTAATTCTTTTACGGCTTTTGCGCTGTCACTGTTTGCTATTTCAGAAGATACTTCTTCTATTACTTCATCTAAAGATACACTTTGTTTATCCGATTTTTTTTCAAGCTGTAATTGTTTTTGCTGTTCCAATAATTCTTGAGTTAATATAGTTTGTTTTTCTATTAACTCAGCCGCTTTTAAATTAACATCAACAATTTGTTTTTCCTGTTCTGTTGTTTTTTGTTTTAATTGTTTGAGCTGTTCTTCTTGTTCAGACGAAGAATCTTTTAATTTTTTATGAACAAAAACAAAGCCTACAACCAAACCTGCTATCATTAATACAATAGCAAGCCACCACGGATTTCCGGATTCTGCCGGTACAGGCAGATTAACAGGACGGTCTGAAGCCAAATAAGGGTCAATTGTTTCTGCGTATGCTATAGATACATCGCTTGCGGATACTTTTGGAGAAGCAGCTCTTGCAATCTGCGCTTTTAATTCTTCTTCTGTCATATTTGCAGGCATTGCATCTGCATTCATTGTAACCGCAACTGAAATTTTTTCTATTATTCCGGTTTTATAATACTTTGTCTTATGAACTTTACCTACACCATAGTTTGTTTCAGAAGCAACTCTTGAATAACTTTTGTTTTGCGAAGATGTTGAAGTCGAGTTTTGAAGTCCGTTTGGCAGATATACACTAACGGCATCAGACCCTTTGCTTGTATCCTCTGAATTATCCCCAAGACCTTCTTTAAATGTTTGTTCTGTTAATGAGGTTTTTGATTCCGGATCATACTGAATACTTGTTTCTTCAATCGGAACCTGATTTAAAAACGTACTGACAGTTACAACATAGTTTCCGTGTCCGATAAGCATATCAAGCTGTGCGGCGACTTTGTTCTGCATATATGTATCATTTTCTTGTATTTTTGATATTTGGTCATCAATTGATTTAACAAGACTGTTGTATACATTACCGTTTGAATCGGTTATTGAAATATTTTCCGCAGTTAAATCAACAACACTTCCAATCAGCAGACTTTTTATTGCTTTTATAACAGAAGCATCCAATCTTACTCCGCTGGCTACAGTAAGCATAACAGTGGCGCTGATTGGTTTTTTATCGGCTTTAAACATGGTATTTTCAGGTATGGAAACTAACACCGAGGCATTATCGATACCGGGCATTTGTCTTATTAATCTTGAAAGCTCGCCATTTACAGCCCGCGCCAGTTTTATTCTTTTATCTTCCCGTGTGGAAGTAAAGTCACTTTTATCAAATATTTCAAGTCCTACATTCTGGTCAACAAGCCCGCTTTTTACCACAAGTAAAAGCGCACTATCTCTTTGAGTATTGGTATATTTACCGCCTTCCAGGAATACTGTTGTTTTAGAACCGTCCACACGTCTTTTGGCGATTATCTGTTGCCTTGCCAATAGTGTTTGAATTTCTATTGCCTTGCCCTGATTATCGGTTGTAATAATATCAAAGGCTTCTTTTTGCACTTTGTCCTCAACTTTGCCGGCTGATGAAGATGACGAGTTTGATACGGCAATAATCACAACAATTACGATTATAAGCACAAGCGCCGATACACCGCCAATAACGGAATATAATATTGTTTTATTTTTAAGTAGTTCCTTTATATCCATAAAACCCTAATCTGTATACAAATATCCACTAACTATTATACTATTTTTATTAATTTTGGGGAACTTCTTAACACAATTTATTAAATTCTAACGAAAGCAAACTATATAGATATGTTCATAATTGTGTTATACGCAGTTACTACCTTAGATGTAACTTGAGTTGCCATTGTAATTCCGATTTCCGCTTTTGCAATCGCAGTCGTTATATCGTGTATATCTACATCAGAATTGCCGGACATTTGCTGATTCAGCAGTTGATCGGGTTTTTCAAGTTCATTATTTAAATTGCTTACCATTCCTGATAAAATAGTTTTAAAATCAGAACCTTCTTCTTTGTTCAACGCTCCTAACCCGAATCCTTGTTTAGAGAAATCCGACACCGGAACAGACGGAACTCCGTTTGAAAAAATATTTATATTTGGTACCAGTTTGTTATCAAGCATTTATTTTACCTTTCATTTTATAAATAGTTTGCGAGTACATTTTTTACATAGTTTTGGGTTTCTCTAAACGGAGGAACTCCGTTATATTTATCAACATTCCCCGGTCCCGCATTGTATGCCGCGAGCGCAAGTATTATATTCCCATTGTATCTGTCCATCATACTTTTTAAATATCGTACACCTCCGTCTACATTTTGTACCGGATTATATGGATTTTCTACTCCGAGTGCTTTTGCCGTAGATGGCATTAACTGCATTAACCCCTGTGCACCCGCCGAGGATTTCGCATTCGGATTATATCCTGATTCTTGTTTTATTACGGCATTAACAAGTTTTTCGTCAACTCCGTGTTTTTTAGAAATGTTCGATATCAGACTTTTTATTTGTGAACGTTCGCTATTGACTGTAATAGGAGAATAATCAATATTATCTATGGTCTGTTGATATATATCATTTGATATTTCATCTGTGAGCCGTTTGGCTTCCGTTCTTTTTGATGTTAAAGAACCAAATTTCACTGTTGTTTCGGGTTTGTTAACATTAAAACGAGTATGAACATCAAGTGAAGAATTCATTACATCTTGAAATGTTTTAAATTCAACATCAGATGGTTGTGTAAACTCCGGAGATTTTACGGTGCTTTGAGCAGCATTACTAAGCTGCTGCGCCCTTTTTATTGCTGCTGCTTGACCTGATGAATTAAGCAAATTTTGAATCATACCCGTAAACATTACTACACACTGCCCTTTTTATCAGCTTCCTATTGATGCCGCCCTTTCTGCCATTGATTTTGACATTGTTATTATTGCAAGGCTGGCTTCATACGCTCTTTGCGCCATTATTGCATCTGTAATTTCCACAAGCGGATCAACATTTGATGTTCTTATATACCCGTTTTCATCCGCATCAGGGTGACCCGGCTTGTAAAGTTTTTCGCCCAATGTAGGATCTTCAACTACGCCCGCCACCGCTACGCTTCCTGTCGTGTATGATGCCGCGCCGGTACCGAATGCGGCTTCTTTCATCTGGTTCATTACACTTAAAAACGAACTTCTGTCCGTTGAAACCACAAGCGGTATTTTTCTTGTATAATTCGGAGTATCAACATTGGCTATATTTTTTGAACTTATATCCAATCTTGCTCCATGCACTTTCAGACCGTCACAGCCTGTATTCATTGCACTAAATATTCCCATTAGCTGCTACCCATGTTTATTACTGTTTTCATTTCTGTTATTATAGATGACATTCTTCTTGAGGCAACCGTATATAGAATTGAGTTTTTTTGTATTTCTGATAATTCAGTGGCAGGATCAATTTTTTCTGCATACGATTCCGTTGTAATGGGAGATGACCCCATTATATTTGATAACTTTGTTTCTAACGGATTCATTGTTCCGTCTAAATATTGTGTAAAAGATATATCTTTTCTTTTATAATTCGGAGTATCCATATTCGCAAGATTACATGATAGCGCCTTATGTCTTTCCGCTATCAAATCTAATGCATTTAAAGTTCTTCCTATTGAATTATTTGAATTTATCATCTAGTTACCTTCTATTGATTTATTTGCAATGCTTGAGAGTACATTTCATTTGCTACTGTCATTACCTTGAAACTTGCCAACATTGAGGCATTTAGTCTTATTAATGAATCTACTTCTGTAATAATATCCATATTGGTCAACTCTATATTTCCCTGCTTAAATTTTTTATGTTCTTTTAATAAAATAGGTTCGCCGGATTCCGCCGTTAAATAATATTTGTTATTATCCGCTTTTTTTAGCGCTTCAGGATTTTGAAAATTAACCAGAGGAATATTACCAAGGTATTCTCTTTTTGTTCCGTCTTTTGAAATTACTTCAACATCACCACCGGCATTAATTACTAAATTATCATAATTAACAGGCAGTTGAATACCGTCACCTACAAGGTATCCGTCATTTGTTATTAAATATCCGTCCTTATCTACTTTAAAGGAACCTTCACGAGTGTATGTTACATCACCGGTTGGTGATGTAACGGGAATAAATCCAGCCCCGTCTATTGCGACATTAAACTGATTTGATGTTCTTTGTATTCCGCCCTGCGAAAAATTCGTTCTTTCTACTCCGGACAGATAGCCGTTTTCTCCAAGCATTTGCTCAAATCTTACAGATTTATACCCGTAAGTATTATAATTTGATATGTTAGTAGAAATATAGCCCATTCTTTCAAATTGGATTTCAGCATTTACTATTCCTTTGTCTATAATTCCTCGAAGTGTTGACATTTAAATATTACCCCTTAACTGCTTAATGTTGATATTGCTTTTTGTAAATTAGTATTTTGCATCATAAATAGCTGTCTGTTTGCCTCAAAAGTTTTTGAATATGGTATTGCTTCCAAAAACTCTGTTTGTATGCTTACATTTGAGGATTCAACATAACCTTGTCTTACATTCGGAGAAAGAACAGCCATTCCGTCGCTTGTAACTATGCCAAGAGTACCGGCAGTTTCAAATTTTCTTGTTTTATTATCCAGAACTCTTACTATTCCATTTAAATCTATTGTTATATCTTCTAATTTTTCAGGAACAAACGGAAGTACAAGAGGAGTTCCCATATTTGTCAATATCTTACTTCCGTCTAAAGCAAGTATTTCACCTTCTTTGTTCATTTTAAATCTTCCGTCACGTGTTAATTTAATTCCGTCTTGTGTTTGTATCTGAAAAAATCCCTTTTCAGCAAGTGCAATATCAAGCGGATTTTCTGTTAAACACAATCTTCCTACAGTATCATCTGTTGTTGTTGAAATTGCATCTTCACCTATAAATTCAGCAAATGAAGAAATTACGGGGATTTTTCTTTGATATCCGATTTTATCAAATCCCGTAACATTTTCATTCGTTATCCCCATAAGAGCAATCTGCATTCTCATAGCACGAATGTTTTGAACAATTCCTCTTTCTGTATAATGTACACCGCCGTTTATCATACAATTTACCTTTTTACTACTATTTAATGATATAATATTAGAAGTCAAATGTACCCGTATTTTTGGTGTATAAATACCGGAAAATTTATATTTTTATACTTCAAATATAGGATATTTCTAATAACTCTGTTTTTGTTATGTTATTATGGTTCTATAAACTAAACGGGATTAGGGAATGCATTTAAAAAGTTGTTTTCTTGCAATTTTAATAATATTTATACTATCGCCAAAAGCGGAGGCGGTAAAAATAGGGCTGCAAACTGGCGGTAAAGAGATAAAAGTTGCTTCTTCCGTGTCAGCAGAAATTTATGACGGATTAAAAGACAAATTGCTCTATGAAATAAGACCGATGACTATATATACGTTTAAAACAAAAGGTAATGAACTTTCTGTTTCTATAGACAGAAAAAATATTAATCTCGGTACTAATCAGGTCATAATTAAAACAAAAACTCCGGGGTTTTTATGTTCTAAAAAATCATGGTATAGAGGGGATTTTATAATAAATAATATGGGGTCAAGCGCTACTCTTATAAACGATGTTCCTTTGGAAGATTATCTAAAAGGAGTAGTACCATCCGAAATGCCGTCAAAATGGAATACAGAAGCTTTAAAAGCTCAGGCAATTGCAGCCAGAAGTTATGCGGTCGCAACAACCGCTGCGGGAAAACATGCTTCTCAAGGATTCGATTTAGTTGATACTACTGCTGATCAGGCTTATGGAGGAGCAAGCGTTGAAAAAGCTGCAACTACAAAGGCTGTAGAGGATACAAAAGGTATTGTACTTGTTCAAAATAAAAAAGTTCTTCCGACATATTACCATGCAAGTTCCGGAGGACAGACAAAGGTGTGGGATTCTGGCAGTTCATTTCTGCAATCAGTTCCTTCATTTGATGCGGGAACAAAAAAGAACGGACACGGTGTAGGAATGAGCCAGCACGGAGCAAATAATCTTGCTGCGCAAGGATATAATGCGTATCAAATTCTTAACTATTTTTACAAAGACTTTAAATTTGCTAAACTTAGCGAAAATTGGGATATATAAACTCATATCAAATTTCACCAACTCCCATAAAAGTATGAATTTTTCAAAATATAGTTCAAATTTTTATTTTTATTTACACTAAAAGAACGATATTTAAAAAAAGCAAATGTGATAACCTAGAAATACACAAAAACGGTCAGTAAAAAGAAAGGGTTATTATGCAAATAGGAAAACTGAGTTTAAATTCAGCGAAAGCTGCGCAAAACACAACTTCTGCAAATAATACTCCTCAAAACAAGCTAAGTTCAAATCCGTTTGGAGTCAGCTTTAAAGGAAATGTTATACAGGCAGATGTTTTTGAAAGTGCAAACAAATCATCAATTACAAACAGTATATCGGAAAAAGGCAAGTTATTTGCCAGTGCTGTTGTAAGCGGTATTAACAATTTTAATGAATCTTTTAAGTCAAGAATGAATTCAATAGTATCATTCGGGAAAAAGGTTACAACTAATGTATTTGATACTATCGAAAGAATCGGAAATACAGAAGTAACATTTAATATGGATGGTATAAAAAATAAATTATTCCCTGACAGACAGTACTCTGTTAAAAATCTCACAAATCAACCGGTTTCAGATTTAAAAACTATGTGGCAAAATTTAGAAGAACAAGCAGTATAAATTATATCAGGGAGAGAGATAAAAAATGGATAATAATAAAAAAATAAAAAATATTATACAAGCTCTGGGAGAACATAAAGACAGTCAGGCTGCAATTGAAATTCTGACAGAATTAGGAACAAATTCTTCCGATGATGAAATAAGAGAGTTCACGGCTCAGACCTTAATAAGAAAAAATACTCATGAATCTTTAAGAGTTGTATTAATCTCAAAAGGAAAAGGGATTAATGATTTAAGTGCCAGAGTTGCAATGGCTTCCATTAATGAACTTTTATCTTTAAAAGATAAATCAGAGGCAATTAAAATTCTGGATGATACAATAAAAATGCATTCCGAAGAAGATGTAAGAAATACAGCACGTTCTGTAAGAGCACTAATGACCTTTTCTTCATAAATAAAATATGATGATAGGAATTTTATATATATAAAAAAACTCCTTTATAAGGAGTTTTTTTAATGTATAATCAAATAAGATGTCCAAAGTTGAGGAACCGGAAATAAACAGGAGGAATGTAAGAAAATGACAACATACAATATAGCACTTCTTGCAGGTGACGGAACAGGGAAAGAAGTAACAGATGAGGCTGTAAAAATTTTAAAAGCGATAGAGCAAAAATACGGATATGAGTTTAATTTTGAACGCGCATTAATAGGCGGTTGTGCTTATGATGAATTTAAGACTCCATTGCCCCAAACGACTCTGGACATTGCAAAAAAATCAGATGCCGTATTGTTAGGTGCAGTCGGTGACTGGAAATATGATAATCTTCCTCCTGAGGTCAGACCGGAAAGGGCACTGTTAGGAATAAGAAAAGAATTAAATTTATTTGCTAATTTAAGACCGGCTGTTGTATACCCTGAATTAACATCGTTGTCTCCTTTAAAAGAAGAAGTTGTTTCAGGTACTGATATAATGATTATACGCGAGTTAACCGGTGATGTATACTTTGGTACACCAAAAGGTATAGAAGAAAAAAACGGTGAAAAATTCGGATTTAACAATATGTGTTATTTCGAAAGTGAAATAAAACGAATTGCGCATATTGCGTTTCAAACAGCAATGCAGCGAAATAAAAAACTATGTTCCGTGGATAAAGCGAATGTACTTGATGTATCAAGGTTATGGCGTGAAACTGTAATTTGCGTATCTAAAGATTATCCGGAAGTTGAGTTAACTCATATGTATGTTGATAATGCAGCAATGCAAATTATAAGAAATCCTAAACAATTTGATGTTATATTAACAGGAAATATATTCGGAGATATACTTTCAGATGAGGCATCAATGCTTGCCGGTTCATTAGGTATGCTTCCGAGTGCTTCTTTATCTGATAAAATTCCCTCTATGTATGAGCCGATACATGGAAGTGCTCCGGATTTAAAAGGACAAAATGTAGTTAACCCTATTGCCACAATACTTTCAGCGGCAATGATGCTCAAATATTCTTTTAAAATGAATGACGAATACAACGATATTGAAAATGCGGTAAGAAAAACATTGAAATCCGGCTATAGAACAAAAGATATTGCTCAAGAAGGTGCCAAAATAACAGGCACTTCTCAAATGGGTGATTTAATAAAAGAAAACATTTTAAAATAGCATATAATCCGGGGGAAGCACTCTTTTTCATGCAATAAATTGCACGTTGAAACTGTGGCTGTCCGCCATAGATACACAACCTATAAGTTGAGTATAGAAGATATTCTGCGTGCCTGTAACGTAGTGAATAATCAATGTTCGCGAAACAACAGCAAAACAGCATCGCCACGACTAAAAATATTATTGTCGGGGTAGAAACCCCGACCTACCAAAAATAATATTATTGGGTAGAAACCCCAACTACACTAGGCAGTAAACCGTCTTTGCGAGGAGTGTAACGACGAAGCAATCTAGTCCTAAAGATGGCAGAGATTGCCACGCCGATAAATCGGCTCGCAATGACGCTGCTGCCCGAAATGAAGGAAAATCCAAGAAGCGAAATTCCGACGTCTAGAGAGATTGCCATGCTGATAAATCGGCTCACAAGATGTTCACGAACTTTTTTAATCCAACTCCCAACCGTTGCACTGAATTGCTCTGCTGCAAGAACCCGGATGGTTACTACTACAGCTATTTATTATGCTATATCTGGAACAATCAGTAGAGCCAATACAACTATCTCCTGCACATACTTTCGTCCAATGTATATTATTATCAGAGTTATCATAAGCCTGAACTAAAAATTTAAATATATCTTTGTTGTATTGATTTGGCATACTATATCCGTTTGTATCGTAATAAATAAAAATAGTTCCATCTCCGCCTTTATAGGCTTGTATAATTAACGAACCATCATTTAGAGCATAAACATTTTTGTAAGTTGATGTGCGAGAGCCACCGCCGGATCTTTGAGAAACTTGATAATTCATCACATAATCTATATTTGTTTTTGTAACGGGCATGCGTTTACCTATGGTGTTATTCCAGAAAGTAGATTCTAACAGATTTCCGGAAACATTTTTTAATCCTGCTTTGACAAATCTTTCTTTTTCAAGTCTTGAGGCATTTACCGCTTGAGAAAGAGTTGAATAAAATTTCTTTAATCTTGCAGATGTTTCTTTTTTCTTATAATTAGCCGTTAATGTCGGTACGGAAATAGCCGCAATTATTCCGATAATAACAAGAGTTATAAGAACTTCTGCAAGTGTAAAAGCTTTTTGTTTATTGTTATTATTGCTCAATTTCGCTTTTTGACTGCCACGGGGGGGGGTATTTCTATAATTCATACTCTTTACTCCTTTTATATATTTACTTCTACACTATTGCGTTTTCTATACGATATTTAACTTTTTCCTTCCCGAGTACATCAAGTATTACACCCATATCAGCCCCATGGGTTCTTCCCGTCAATGCCGCTCTTACAGTCCACATGGTTTCTTTTGGTTTGATAGAAAATTGTTCTTTAAAATAAGTTCTAAATTCTGCAAGCTGTTCATGGAGTTTTTCTTCATTATTAAAATCGTAACTGTCTAATTGTTCATAAAAATATTTTAATATGTTTTGAGCCTGCTCTGTATCTATATTTTTTTCTTTTACGCCATCTTCATATTCAATATCCTTACCAAAGAAATAAGCAGTGTCATAAGTTAAATCAGAAAGAATTGTAATAGGTTCACGTGTAGCGGCAATAACTTTTTCAAGTTGTTCTTCCGTTAATTCGTTCAGATTATATTTTGTAAGAAACGGTTTAGCTTTTTCCGTAAGTTCTTTAATATCCATTTTTTTGATGTACTGACCGTTCATCCAGTTTAGTTTATCATATTCAAAAACAGAATTTGAAGAAGATATTTCATGAATTCTGAAATCAGATGCTATTTGTTCAAGAGTTTTAATTTCCACTCCGTCGGAAGGCGACCAGCCTAAAAGCGCAACAAAATTCAAAAGCGCCTCAGTCAAATATCCTTTTTCAACGAATTCCGAAACGGCTGTTGCTCCGTGTCTTTTTGATAATTTACTTCTATCGGGAGCAAGTATCATTCCTAA
The DNA here is from genome assembly GCA_021201175.1 of Candidatus Gastranaerophilales bacterium. Taxonomy (GTDB): domain Bacteria; phylum Cyanobacteriota; class Vampirovibrionia; order Gastranaerophilales; family Gastranaerophilaceae; genus Avigastranaerophilus. Next base: position 16,441 of record JAJQFK010000225.1, read on the forward strand.
ATGACCGAATTTAGGAACTTCTGCTCCAAGTGCATTATAAATCATTATCTGTTTTGCTGTATTTGAAATATGGTCTTCACCTCTTATTATATGAGATATTTTCATCTCCATATCATCTATTACTACAGCAAAGTTGTAGGTAGGTGTCCCGTTTGATTTCATTATTACAAAATCACCGATAAGTGAATTATCAAATTTTAGTTCACCTTTAACCATATCATCATATTTTGTTTCGCCTTGAGGAACTTTAAATCTTATAGAAGGTACTCTGCCTTCAGCTCTTAGCTTTGCTTTTTCGGCTTCTGTCAGATTTTTACATTTACCTGAATACATGTGCGGTTTTTTATTTTTTATTGATTCCTCTTTTTCGGCTTCAAGTTCTTCCGGAGTACAGAAACATTCATAAGCATATCCCATTTCAACAAGTTTTTTTGCATATTTAGGATAGATATCAAATCGCTGTGACTGCTGATAAGGTCCGTAATTACCGCCAACATCGGGACCTTCATCCCAATTTAATCCCAATGCTTTTAAACTGTCATAAATATTTTGCGTATATGCTGCATTAGAACGCTCCAAATCAGTATCTTCAATTCTTAAAACAAATTTACCGTTATTTTTTTTGGCAAATAAATAATTAAATAAAGCAGTTCTTGCTGTTCCGATATGCAGATTACCGCTTGGCGACGGTGCGATTCTTACTCTTATATCTTCCATTTTTATTCTCCGTTTTTACTAATATTATAATTTTAAAACAAAAAAAATACTCATACAATTATTTACATCGTATAACTTAGTTTAATTCTTGTAATAAACGTAACAGTATCACTGCACGGAGTTTTGGAATCTTTTGTTATAAATGTCCGGGAAACTTTTTGAAAAAGTATTTTTTTGAAATTTATACAGATAATTTTTGGATTTTATAAATTAAATCAGTCAGTTCTCTCACGGCGCCCCTGCCGCCTCTTTTTGCCGAAATAAAATGACAAATATCTTTAACTTCATTTACGGCGTCACTAGGGCAGCATGCAAAGCCTACTTCTTTTAAAACACATATATCCGGCAAATCATCACCCATATATGCAACTTGCGAGGCATCAAGATTATATTCCGCAAGCAATTCTCTTAATGCAATAATTTTATGTTTTTGCCCCATATAAAGTTTTGTCATGCCCAAATTATTGAATCTATGCTTTACAACCGCACTTTCACGAGCTGTAATAATTGCGGTAATAATACCCGCTTTCGTTATCATCACAATGCCCTGACCATCTTTAGCATTGAATGTTTTGTATTCAATACCCTTATCATCATAAGTAATACTTCCGTCTGTCATAACGCCGTCAACATCAAAGACAACCATCTTAATTTTAGCTGCTCTATTTCGTAATTCTATATTAAACATTATGCTACTCCTGCTCTTAATAAATCATGAATATGTAAAATCCCTATAGGCGAGTTATTTTCATCACATACCGCAAGTGAAGTAATTGAATATTTTTCCATTAAAGCCAATGCTTTAGAAGCCATATCAGCGCCTGATATCACTTTTGGATTTCTGGTCATTACCATCTTATTAGAAAGTATAGATACATCCGGATATCTTAATAAGACCCTTCTTATATCTCCATCTGTAATAAGTCCGGTTAATTTATTATCGGAATTGACAATAAGCGCACACCCTAATCTTTTTTTCGATATCAAATCAACTGTTTCAAGGAACGTATCATCTTCATGAGCTATTGGTAACAAAGATTTATCTTTAAGCATTAAATCTTTGACTATATACAATACACCTTTTCCTAAAGTTCCCGATGGATGGTACAATAGAAAATCCTCTGTTGAAAATCCGCGTTTCTTTAGTAGACATACTGCCAGTGCATCACCCATTGCAAGAGTTGCCGTAGTACTCGCTGTAGGCGCCTTTCCAAGCGGGCATGCTTCTTTTTCCACGGAAGTATCAAAATATACATCACTGCACCGTCCGAGTGTCGAATTTTTATTACCTGCAAACACTATCAACGGCACTTCAAATCTCTTTATTAACGGTAGAAGATTCAATAATTCTGTCGTTTCACCGCTGTTTGATATGGCAATTACAACATCTTCCCTTGTTATTATACCGGAATCACCATGCGTACTTTCTGCCGGATGAAGAAAATATGACGGAGTTCCTGTTGATGATAGTGTTGCCGCTATTTTTCTTCCTATTAATCCTGATTTACCCATACCCGTTACAATAACTCTGCCTTTTGAAGCAATTATTATTGATATTGCTTCTTCTAAATTATTGTTAATACGGTCTTTTAGTTTTAATATAGAATCTGATTCTATTTGAAAAACTTCTTTCGCTAATTCTAACATTGTTGATTTTTGTATAATTTCCAATTCTAAACCTTCCATAAACCATATTAATGATTATACAATAATATTATTATAAAATGAAATGAAAAAACAAAATGAAACAAAATTATCAATTTAAGAATAAAAGAAATAAACAATTACTAAAAACAAATCTCTCTTTTTTTATTATAGTGATATTTATCAATGTAGTTTTATGTTTGTTAACAGGTTTAAATAAAGACATCTTTTTTGTTCTGTGTGTAGTAGTTACCTCAGTACTATTTATTATTTATAACCAGATACTGCGTTCAATTATAAATTCTAATTGGACATGGATAAAAGACGAATACAATAATACAAACTATCCCGCAATTATTGGCAGTTTCTTTATACTTTTATTTATTATTCTAATTTTTACTTTAATTTTTCTTTTATATATCAACCCTGATGCATTTTCAATAACATTTTTAGTGCCCCTGTTTACCAAAATACTCACAATGCTTATTCCGTCCGGTATTTTTCTTGTATACATATTCCTTATTATTCCGGCATTTATACTGCCTTCTTTAAAAGAAAAGAAACATAATATTAGTTTTATTAGAAAAATTGTTTATGCTGTATTATTTTTAGTTATTTTAATTTGTACAGCAGACTTAATTTCAAAAATACAAAATGCCGGCGAAATTCAAAATAAAGATAAATATAAAACAACGATAATGCGAATAAAGTATTCTGAAAATCATTTAAAATACACAGATATCAGTGATGATACAAAATATAAATTAAATAGAGAAAGTGCAAATATCCCGTATTTATATACAGTAGATAGTTTTATCTTTGATGATTGGGAAAGTGCTAAATCTTTTTGCGAATCTCTAAATGCAAGAATACCAAATTATTTGGAAATTTATTATATAGTATTCAATAAATTTGAAACAATTGGGGATAAATACTACTGGACAAATAATTTCGCGGGGAAATATAACATTCTTTTGCATTTTAAAAATATGACTTATGAACTTATAAAAAATACCGGCGAGGAAAAATCTCCCATTTTGTATTGTGTGTCCAATATTCCAGAAGATTCAAGCAGGGTAAAAAATAAATATTTATATAAAACACCCCGATACTCTGTAAACGGCAATACTTCAATTCATGGTGATATTTCAACCAATGGCGCTATTCAAATAGATACCCCTGAAATTAATTATGACGGTACAACCGAGATTAAAACCGGAGAAATACACTCTAAAGGAACGGTTAAAACGGGAGGTTCCGTTAATGTTGACACAAATACTGCCGATGAGCGGAAATATATAAATTTCAGTATTAAATTTGTTAATGAAAAAAAATTTAATGAGCTTCTTGAATACGGATATTATTATAATCCCGACACACAGGCAAACCCGTACTATGAAACTTCAACAGAAACACTTAATAATAAACTTCAAACAGAAAAAGACAATGACAAAAATATAATAAGAATGTGTTATTATCCGTTTACAAACTACGGTAATTTAACACTTCAAAATGAAAAACAAATATGGCAGCAAAGTTTTTGCAGTCCGGCTTATGAAATTATTAATACCACTCCCGTACTTAAAACAAATTCCGAAAAAGAGCAATATTGTGCTTCGCTTGGCGGCAGGCTGCCAAATATACCGGAACTTAGTTCTATACTGAAAATTTACGGATTAAATTCCGTAGGAATAAAATATTGGACCAATAATAAAATCTCTGTAGAGAAAAAATATTTTCAAAGTTCGATAGCCCTATATTATTCAGATATAAGATTTGTTGAAACAGCCGCATTTGAACAGGCTTCAAAAGAAACCGCATACACCTTCTGTATAAAAAACACTTCCCCCTCTTCAAATACCATTGCGAATTATTCCTCAAGATTCAAAGGTGAAAACGGAAGTTATTATGCAAAGATGATATGTCCATCATGCCGTTATGTGGAAATGCCTGATACTATTTTGCAAAAATAATTGTTAGATATAAAAAAATGAGCGCAACTTTTTGTTAACCCTCATTTTTATTATACATATTTATAGACACGTAGAATATTATACTCAACTTGTCAGTTAAACACTTTCGGGCAACTGTCTTTGAGAGGAGCGGATTTTTATTATATAAAAAATGAGGGCAGCTTTTTGTTAACCCTCATTTTTATTTTACATATTTAATCCGATTTTAGACAAATAATTATTCAATTGTATAATCAGTCAATTCCGGAGTCCCAAACATGCCTTCAATTTCTTCAAGAATAGCAGATGGTTTTCTTGCATTATTCTTTTCAGCAGCACGCTTTTGGGCTTCTCTGTCTTTTTCTTCCGACGCATTTGTTAAATGGTAAAAACCTGTACCTGCCGGTATCAAACGACCTATAATTACGTTTTCTTTTAACCCTCTTAATAAGTCGCGTTTACCCTCAACAGCCGCTTCTGTTAGTATTCTTGTTGTTTCCTGGAAGGATGCGGCAGAAATAAAGCTTTCTGTATTCAAGCTTGCTTTTGTTATACCAAGCAATACAGATTCGTATGTCGCTTCTTGTCCGCCTGCTGCTTTGACATCTTCATTTTCTTTACGGACAATCTTATATTCCAAAAACTCTCCCGGAAGAAGTTTTGTATCTCCGGATTCAAGAACCTTAACCTTCTTCGTCATTTGTCTTACTATTACTTCAACGTGTTTATCCGCAATTTCAACACCCTGTGAACGATATACTCTTTGTACTTCATCTACTAAGTATTGTTGTGCAGCCTCAACACCATTTAATCTGATTACATCATGAGGATTTAAAGGCCCGCCGGTTAATGGTTGTCCAATCTTTATTTTTTGACCGTTTGCAACAATTATATTTGAATCTATTGAGAATTTTACTTCTTGTCTGCCTAAATCACCATTCAAATACAATCTTGGAACATCGTCCTCAATCTCAATTTCCGCTGTACCTGAATATTCGGCTACAACAGCAGAATCCTTCGGTTTTCTTGCTTCCAACAGTTCTTCTACACGCGGTAAACCTTGAACGATATCACCGGTTTTTTGTCTTTCAAATACTAATGTAGCAATCATATCACCTCTGTTTACAAGCGAACCGTTTACAACTTGAAGCATTGTTCCGGGGCTTATTAAATAAGGTCTGCCGACTCTCAAAGTTATCGAATTTGATGATGTATCAACAACTATACCGGATAATGAAGAAGTTTCTCCTCCGGTTGATATAACGTCATCCATTTTTACTAAATCACCGTTTTTTACAACCGGTTTTGATTTTAGGTCTACCTTTGTTTCATAATTACCCGAAACTAAAAGCAATCTTCTTACATCTGCATTATTATCTTTTATACTTGCAACAGCATCACTTATAGCAAGTACCTGAGTCTTAGCTACAGGTGTTTTCGGCTCTATTATCTCACCGTCGGAAACCAATAGTTCTGTTTGCATAGAAGCGGATGTCTTTGAAGCATTGTCACCTTCTCTCCTTACAATCAGTGTTTCAATAACAACAATTTTTAAATTGTTATTTTCATCAAGTTCAACCTGTCCTTTTAAATGACTTAAATATGCATCCATTTGAAGAACAAGGCTTGTTCTTGTCAATACTCCGCCATCTAAGTTTCTTACTCTTGCTCCGTCTTTGTATTGAAGCTGCGTAACAGGAACCAATGCTATTGCTTCATCTGTTGAGTTGAATCTTATTGAAACGTCTTTTGTATCTATACTGAATTTCTGAACGGGTCTTACAAGTATTTGTATAGGTTGATTTGAAATAGTTTTTTCATCAATTGTTGCAACACCTAAATCTTCTTCCAAATCATCAATTTCAATATTATCTTTATCATTATCTAAAATGGTAACAATTGAGTCCTCTTTAGCTTTAATATTTGGTGCTATTTCAGTTCCCGCAGTTACAAACTCGCCTTCATCAACTTTTAATTCGCCAATGCCGTTTAAGTTATATATTTCTCCGGGTCTGATTACTACTTCATGTATTAAATCATTAAACTCTTTTATTTCTACAATACCGTCGATATGTGCATACAAGTCTTTTACAACTTCTGTTCCGGCTGTAACAAATGTTCCCGATTCTACCATTTTTAATGCGGAATCTTTGTTAATTTGATGGATTTCATCAGGAATAAATATTACTTCTCCGGGTTTTGTTATAATTTGATTTTCATCAACTTCAACACCGTTGTATCTAATCTCACCACTTGAAGGAACCGTATATTCTTCATCAAGTAATTCAGCAATTATCATACCGCTTTCAACTACCGTATCAACAGGAGCTTTAACAATATATTTTTCGCCGGTTTCTTCAACTGTCCATATCTGTTCCTTCTTTGTTTGTTCAAATTTCGCATTTGCTGCGGATAGTGAAGCAATAACAATTGTTAATTCCTTACCTTGAACAATTTTCTTGATTTTTTTACCGTCATACTTAACATCTTCAAGTACAAGATTATCACCAATTCTAACCTCGCCGCCGTGTTCAGATATAACGTGGATTTCAGCAAGTTTTTCACCTTCTTTAACGGCTTTACCGTCCTCAACCAGTATAGTTGAGCCTCCGGGCAGATTATATACATCACCGCCAAGTACCCAAACAATACCATTTTTACTTGCTGTTCTTGAAATATTTCCCTGTCTGTCTTTCTTTTCATCAGCAACAAAGTCTTCAAATAATATTTCGCCTGACAAATCAGATGTAATATCTTTTGTGGCTTTTTCTGTTAAACGGCTTCCGTCGCCGCCTGATGAAGGTTCATATACTGCAATTTTGTCGCCTTTTTTTATTTCCTGTCCTTCGTGAACATATAAAATTGCACCGGAAGGAATATGGTATTTCTTTGTTTTAGAGTCAGATTTAACTTCCATATCTGATTCCTGAACTGTAATTGCAACATTATCACCGTGTCTTGTTCTTAAATCTCTTGTAAAGATTTTAGTAGCCACAATACCATCGATATCTGCAATAATTTCTTTCATTGCACCGGCGCCCTTAAATACACCGCCCGTATGGAATGTTCTCATCGTTAACTGTGTTCCGGGTTCCCCGATTGACTGTGCAGCTATAATACCGATTGCTTCTCCGACATCTACTAATTTTTGAGTGGTCATTGCCCAGCCGTAACATTTTTGGCATATTCCATACTCAAGTTCACATGTTAAAGGAGAGCGAACCAACAATTGATGTAAATCCAACGGTTTAATTTTTCTTATATCATTTCTGTCAATTGTTGTATTCGCAGGAATTATAACATTTCCATCTTTGTCTTTAATATCTTCTGCTATAGTTCTGCCTAATAATCTTTCTGTTAACGGGGCAACAATCTTTTCACCGTCAGAAATGTCAGACATCATAATACCGTTTTTTGTACCGCAATCGTGGTCACGTATAATAACATCTTGCGCAACGTCTACAAGACGTCTTGTCAAATATCCGGAGTCTGCTGTTTTTAAAGCGGTATCAACCAGTCCTTTTCTTGCTCCGTAAGATGATATGATATATTCGGTTACTGATAAGCCTTCTTTAAAGTTAGATTTGATAGGCAAGTCTATAATCTGCCCTTGCGCATCTGCCATCAAACCTCTCATACCTACCAATTGCGATACCTGAGATAAATTACCTCTTGCACCTGAGAATGCCATCATATATACAGGATTTAATCTGTCAAAATTTTCTACTACTTTTTCAGTTAATTTAGAAGTTGTTTCCGACCAGGTATCTATTACTTTCGTATATCTTTCTACTTCTGTAATATCGCCTTTAAGATATCTGTGAGTAGATTTGTCTATTTCCTGTTCTGCTTCATTCAAAAGCTCTTTTTTATCAGCAGGTACTGATAAATCTGCAATAGAAATTGTTGTACCTGACTTAGTTGCATATCTATAACCCAAATTCTTTAGATTATCCGCAAGAGTAGCTGTTTTTGCACCGCCAAATTCCAGATAAACTTGTGCAAGCAGCTTGTTTATTGACTTTTTATTCATCTGTTCGTTGATGAAATCAAATGTCTTTTTTGTATTTTTATGTACTAATGTATCCATATTATTTTACCCTTATTCTTTATTTACGGAACCTAATCCGGTATTGCCTGTATTATTCGGCTGTTTCCCGCTAATTTAAGCCTGAAGCCGAAATTTATTACTCACAACTACGATACCAAAATTGAATTTCTTACTGTTTCATTGAAGATTATTCTTCCGACAGTTGTTTCTATTCTTTCACCGTGTTCATCACGAACTACAATTCTGTCATGAAGTTTTATTACACCGTTCTCATGTGCGGCAATAGCATCTTCAAAACTATAGAAATATTTCATCTGGCTATCTTCTTTATCATCATTTAAAAGTGTCAGGTAATACATACCTAATACCATATCCTGTGAAGCGGCAATGATAGGTTTACCTGTTGCCGGCGCCAAAATATTATTTGTTGCAAGCATTAACATTCTTGCTTCTGCTTGTGCTTCGATTGATAAAGGTACGTGAACCGCCATCTGGTCACCGTCAAAGTCCGCATTGAAAGCTGTACATACTAACGGATGAAGTTGTATAGCACGTCCTTCAACCAATACAGGTTCAAATGCCTGAATTCCCAGTCTGTGAAGGGTAGGAGCACGGTTTAATAATACCGGATGTCCGTCGATAACTTCCTCAAGTATATCCCATACTACAGGCTCTGACCTTTCAATTTTCTTCTTCGCAGATTTTATATTTTGAACAAATCCTCTTTCTATCAATTTGTTTACTACGAAAGGTTTGAACAGTTCTATTGCCATTTCCTTGGGTAAACCGCACTGATTTAATTTCAATTTAGGACCTACTACAATAACGGAACGTCCGGAATAATCAACACGTTTACCTAACAAATTTTGTCTGAAACGTCCTTGTTTACCTTCTATAATATTACTTAAAGATTTTAACGGTCTATTGCTCGGGCCTACTACGGTTCTCCCGCGTCTGCCGTTATCTATTAGCGAATCCACTGCTTCTTGAAGCATACGTTTTTCGTTTCTTACGATAATTTCCGGCGCACCCATTTCTAATAAACGTAACAGACGATTATTTCTGTTTATAACACGTCTATATAAGTCATTTAAATCTGATGTGGCAAATCTTCCGCCGTCTAACTGAACCATAGGTCTTAAATCAGGCGGTGTAACGGGCAATACATCCATTACCATCCACGTTGGTTCTGTATTACTTTCAATTAAAGATTCTACTAATCTTAATCTTTTAATTAATTTAGCTTTTCTTTGAATGCTGCCTGAAAGTCCTGACAATTCGCCTCTTATTGACTCTGCCATTTCTTGCAATGAAATTTCGCCTAAGAGTTCTTTTATTGCTTCTGCACCGATTCCAACTTTTAATTGTGAATCTTCATTTTCAAGCATAAAATCTTCATATTCTTCTTCCGAAAGCAATTGTAACTTCCTGAATTCAGAATCAGCCGGATCAATTACAACATAGTTATTAAAATAAATAACCTGCTCTAAGTCTTTTAAAGTCATGTCCAAAAGCAATCCCAAATAACTTGGTATTCCTTTTAAAAACCAAATGTGACTTACAGGAGCAGCTAATTTTATATGCCCCATTCTGTGACGTCTTACTTTTGAATCAGTAACTTCAACACCGCATCTTTCACAGATAATACCTTTGTGTCTTACTCTTTTATATTTACCGCAATAGCATTCCCAATCCTTTGTAGGTCCAAAGATTCTTTCGCAAAATAATCCGTCCCTTTCAGGTTTCAATGTACGATAGTTTATTGTTTCCGGTTTCGTTACTTCACCGTATGACCATTTTAGTATACGCTCCGGCGAAGCAATACTGATTCTTATATAATCAAAATAATCTATACTTGTAGACAATTTTTATCTCCTTTAATTTATTTATTTTGTGCTTTATAAATTACAATCTTACAGCACTTTATTCCTTATACGAACTTGGAGTTTCTAAAAAGTTTATATTTAACAATTCAGAATCAATATCGGAAAGGATTCTTTTTGGCGCTGCCTTTCTTAAATCATCTGTATCTGACATTAAATCAACTTCTTCTCCGCTCTTTTTAGATACCGAAATATCCAAACCAATACTCTGTAATTCTCTTACAAGTACTTTAAAGGATTCCGGAATTCCCGGTCTTGGAATGTTATCACCTTTTACAATTGCTTCATAAGCTCTTGAACGTCCGTTAACATCATCAGATTTTATTGTCAACATTTCCTGTAATGTATATGCGGCGCCATAAGCTTCTAAAGCCCAAACTTCCATTTCTCCGAATCTCTGTCCGCCAAACTGTGCCTTTCCGCCTAAAGGCTGCTGGGTAACTAATGAGTATGGACCTGTACTTCTTGCGTGAATTTTATCATCTACAAGGTGAACAAGTTTTAAGAAGTATGTAATACCTACAGAAACCGGTCTGTCGAACGGTTCGCCGGTTCTTCCGTCATATAATGTAACTTTTCCGTCCTCTTGAACCCAATCACATCCTGATTCTTTTATACCTCTTAACAACTCATATTTTGTTGAAATCTCGGACTTGTTTTCTCCGTACATTTCATCAAAAGAAGGAGCTTCATAATAATCACCTGTTAAGTATGATGCTAAACCTAATAAACATTCATATGTCTGACCAACATTCATACGAGATGGCACACCCAGAGGATTAAGTACTATATCAACAGGTGTTCCGTCCGGCAAGAACGGCATATCTTCTTTTGGAAGTATTCTTGAAACAATACCTTTATTACCGTGTCTGCCGGCAAGTTTATCACCGACCGATACTTTACGTTTTTGAGCGATGTAAACTTTAATAAGTGTATTTGCCCCCGGCAATAATTCATCGCCTTTTTCTCTGTCAAATACCTTAACATCGACTACACGACCGCCTTCTCCGTGAGGTACTCTTAACGAGTTATCTTTTACATCTCTTGCTTTTTCTGCAAATATAGCTCTTAAAAGTTTTTCTTCGGGAGGGTGTTCCGATTCGCCTTTTGGTGTTACTTTCCCTACTAATATATCATCAGCATAAACTCTTGCACCGATTCTTACAATACCTCTTTCATCAAGATGTCTTAATGCATCCTCGGATACATTCGGGACTTCTCTTGTAATTTCTTCCGCCCCGAGTTTTGTTTGTCTTGCTTCTATTTCTAATTTTTCTATGTGCAGTGATGTAAATACATCATCATATACACATCTTTCACTCAGAAGAATAGCATCTTCAAAGTTATATCCTTCCCATGGCATATATGCAACCAGAACATTTTTACCCAACGAAAGTTCTCCGAAGTGAGTTGAAGCACCATCGGCAATAACATCACCGGCTTTTACTTCATCACCTTCACTAACTATCGGTTTCTGGTTAATACAAGTATCCTGATTACTTCTTACATATTTCATCAACTGATATTTGTGCAATTTACCGGCTTTATCTTTTATCCAAATTTCTTCGCCGACAACTTTTTCAACAGTTCCGTCAATATCAGAAACTACAACCATACAAGAATCTTTTGCAGCTCTTTTTTCCAGCCCTGTTGCAACTACCGGTCTATCCGTAATTAATAGAGGAACTGCCTGACGCTGCATGTTTGAGCCCATCAATGCACGGTTCGCGTCATCGTGTTCAATAAACGGAATTACTGATGTAGCAACTGAAATAACCTGTATCGGAGAAACCCCCATATAGTCTACACGTTTTGATTCGCTCATTGTAAACTCTGATTTATAACGAATAGGTACATATTGCGATTTAATGCTTCTATCCTCATTTAATGTCAAATCAGAAGGAGCTACACGGAAATTTTCTTCTTCATCGGCACTCATATAATGTACTTCATTAGTTACAACCCCGTCTTTTACAAGGAAGTATGGAGTTTCAATGAATCCGTAATCATTAACTCTTGCGTGAGTAGCTAATGAACCTATCAAACCTGCGTTAGGACCTTCCGGTGTTTCTATCGGACAAATTCTTCCGTAATGCGACGGGTGAATATCACGAACTGCGAATCCCGCTCTTTCTCTTACTAACCCTCCGGGACCTAAAGCTGATATACGTCTTTTATGTGTTAATTCAGCAAGCGGATTTACTTGATCCATGAACTGTGATAATTGAGAAGAACCAAAAAACTCTTTTAAAGAAGCTATTAAAGGCTTTGTATTTAATAAGTTTAATGGTGTTAAAGTTTCTGAATTCTGGAGTGTCATTCTTTCTTTAACAATTCTTTCAATTCTGGATAAACCTACTCTGAATTGATTTTGTAATAATTCTCCGACCGAACGGATTCTTCTGTTACCCAAATGGTCTATATCATCACAACTTCCTTCATCGTATGTCAGATTAATTAAATACTCAACAGCGGCAACTAAATCCTGAATTGTAAGAGTTCTTTGCGTTTCTGCAACATTCAGGTTTAATTTTTTGTTTAATTTATAACGTCCAACCCTGCCGATATCATATTTTTTATCATCAAAAAATCTTGATTCTATAATTGAGCGCCCGCCTGCGGCAGAAGCCGGATCTCCGGGTCTTAATTTCTTATACACTTCAATTAAAGCGTCATCCGTTGTTTCGGCAGTATCTTTTTCTAACGTCTTTTTCAAGAACTCAAAATGAGTAAATAATGTTTCCATTTCGGATACTGTTATACCGAGCGCTTTTAATAAAGTTGTAGCCAGAATTTTTCTGTTTTTATCTATCTTTATATATATTACATCATTAGCGTCTGTTTCTATTTTTAACCATGCACCTCTATTAGGAATCAAAGTTGCATTAAATAAACGTTTACCGGTAGGGGAAATTTCACGTTTAAAATATATCCCCGGAGAACGTACAATCTGTGATACAACAACACGTTCCGCACCGTTTACAATAAAAGTACCCTTATTTGTCATTGTCGGGATATCGCCGATATAAACTTCTTGCTCTTTTATTTCACCTGTATCTCTGTTTATTAAACGAGCCATAACACGCAACTGTTTTGCATAAGTTGCATCATGGATTCTTGCTTCTTCCAAAGAATATTTTGGATTATCAAATGTATAATTCGGCAGAAAATGCAGTTCCAATCTGCCTGTATAGTCTTTAATCGGAGAATACGAAAGGAATTCTTCTTTTAAACCCTCTTTTAAAAACCATTCAAACGACTTTTTCTGAATTTCGATTAAATCCGGAAGATCATCAAGCCTTGTTTTTGGCATTCCCATCGGAGTTACTCTTTCAGAATATTTTTTCTTTGACATTCATTCACCTCTCATTATGTGGTGTACTACAACAATTTATAAAATTATTATTAATTTTCAGACTAAAGGCACATAGAGCCATTATAAAATGATACTTGCTAAAACATGTCAGTCAAGAAAAATAGGGATTTAATAAAAAATTATTAAACAATTGTTAACATTTTTTCGTTACAATATATAAAAAATCATCAAAAAGCTTGTCACTGCTATCATACCCTGTCAAGCCCCGAATTATCCGATAAATTTTCTCGGGCAACTTTTATTTTTAATATGTTTTTATATATATAATCGTATATATTAGGTATTAATGAAAGAGAGAGCACATGAAAAAATTATTAAGCACTGCAATAGCAGCAGGATTGTTTATATCAATGAATGTTTCTCCTGCTTGTGCACAACAAGTTTTAAACAGTGCAACTAACGGATCAGTAGATTTCAATGGCAACTATACAAATGAAAAAGTAATTGGCGGCAATGGTACTACAGGTACTTTCATCTGGGATAAATTTGATGTTGAATCTAATGAAACTTTTAACATTGAATTTACAAATCACAACCAAACAGCATTAAACTTAGTAAATGCTTCAGGCGGTATGTCGCATATTTATGGCAATATTACAAATTCCGGATGTTCCGGGTGCGGTTATGCCGATACAGGTAAAGTAATATTAATTAATCCTAACGGCGTATTATTCGGTAATGGTGCAAATGTTAATTTGAATTCATTTACCGTTTCAACGCTGGATGGTTCATATGATTCAGAAAACAAACAACTAGTTTTAGAAAAAGGCTCAAATTCAAAGGCAGGTATTTATGTTATGGATGGAGCAAATATATACGGTGATAAAAATGTTACTTTTGCTTCAAATAATATTACTCAATATTCCGGCTCAAAAATATCAACTAACATAGATCCAAATGTAGGAAGTGATTCATACGGCAAGGTAAAATTAGTTACTACAGACGGGGTTACATTTACCTATTATAATAATGGAGCAGTAAGAAATGTTTCAGATATAACAACATCAACCGATAAAATGGTAATACAATTAAACGGGGAAATAAATTCCGGACATATAGACGTAAGAAACTATTCAACTGATACGGATAGCGAAATTAATTTAAAAGGTGCAACATTAAAGGCAACAAAAGCTGTATCAGGAAATGACGGTAATATCTGGTTAACTGCCTCTAATAAAGTTGTTATAGAAGATTCAACCCTTAAATCCGAAGGAACTACAAATATGGGGTATTCAACTGCTACTTCTCTTGATGGCAATAGTACTGTAAGTATTGGGATATCTTCAATGTACCCTATAGCTTCCGGAGGAATAAAAATAGCTGCGGGAAATGAAGTATCTATAGATTCAAGTACATTAAAAACCGGAGGAAATAGTATAAATATATCATCAAAAAATAGTGATGTCATAATCGATAATACATCCGTTGATACACAAGGCAATACTCTTGGTCTTGTCGGCGACAGATATGGTTATAGTGATTTAACAATAGCGGCAGGAGGAATAGCATCAATACAAAACGGTTCAACAATTCAAAGCGGAGATACAACCATAACCGGCGGAAAACGAACTCAAGTTGTAGATTCAACAGTAATAACTGATGGAATTGATATGACCGGAGAAAACATCTGGATATCGGATTCAAACATACAAGCATATGGCGCTTCTATAAATGCAGAAGCAACAAATGGCAATTTATTAGCTCAAAATTCATATTTAGCAAGCGGCGTACATGTTTACCCGTATCATGACACAACAAAATCCATAACTTTAAAAGCATCAGGCGATTTAACAACAGAAGGACTAAATGTAAGCAATTCACAAACAAATTTATATTCCGGCAATAATATTAATGCAGAACTTTCAAACGTTGCAAACAAAGATGCCGGGCTTGTTGCAGAAGCTCAAAATAATGTAACAATCACAACTGACGGAACATTATCAGTATCAAAATTAGTTGCTAAAAATGGTAATATGACAATAAATGCAGATAAAGTAATTGCAGGACTTCCATATACAGATGAAGAAAAAATATCAGGAGATGACAGTGAAC
Organism: Candidatus Gastranaerophilales bacterium; assembly: GCA_021201175.1. Lineage (GTDB taxonomy): Bacteria > Cyanobacteriota > Vampirovibrionia > Gastranaerophilales > Gastranaerophilaceae > Avigastranaerophilus. The sequence continues at coordinate 32,116 of JAJQFK010000225.1, forward strand.
GTTCATACATTTATGTAGCAAACGGAACATTTACATCAAATACAACAAGTGACAGCTACGAAGTAACGGCATCTGATACTGCAACAACTGACGGCAATTATCAAATGAGGCATCATATTCAATACGGTGACGGCGAGGAAAAGATTTTATTAATAACCAAAATACCTAATGAAACACAAGATAAAACTCAAAGTGCCGATACACCCCAAAAAAGTAATACACAATTAACAATGTTCGATGAAGACCAATCAAAAATGTTAAATAAATTACCAAGAAGACCTGAATCATATAATAAC
>JAJQFK010000064.1 GCA_021201175.1 Candidatus Gastranaerophilales bacterium
GATATAATAAATAGTTTTATCGGAGAAATGACAAAATTTGTTCCCGATTTACAGTCATTATTTACCCCCGGTAATCACGAATTTGACGGCGGTCTTAAACTGTTGAAAAAATTATTATCATCTTTAAATGCAAAAATTTTAGTAACTAATCTTGATACCGAAAACTCTCCGTTATTTAAAGATATAACCGATAATAACCATTTAGTAAATCAAAAAATATTTACTGTTGAAGATAATAAAAATCCTGCTATAAAAAACAAACTGTTATTTTTGGGAATTTCTCCGGTAAACATGCCGGCATATCAAAAATCTTTAGATGGCATTAAGTTTATTGACAATATACAAAAGACACAGAAAAACGTCGAAAAAGAAGATTACAGAAAAACTCTTGACGATTGTAAAAGAAGAATAAAAGAATTTAAAGACACCTATCCTAATGGCGTTGTAGTACTAATGGCACATACAGGAGTCGGCTTTGCAGATAATCTCGCAAAAGAATCCTCTGTTGATTTGGTTTTTGACGGACATGAACATAAAGATACAATTCGTGTGGTTAATGGTACTCCTATTATTCCGTTGTCTATGAATTTTAAAAAAATTGTTAATGCCAAAATTCATTTTGATGATAACGGCAAATTGGGAAAAGGAATTGAAATAAAATCATTTTGTCCTTTAGATTTTAAAAAACAAGGACCTATCCATAATCTGTATAACAATCTTTTAGGTAAAGATTTAGATAAAAAATATTCTATAAAAACCCCTAATCCTAATATTAATATATTGGATATAACAGATATCAGAAAAGGCAATAATTATCTGGCTAATTTTGTAACAGATTCTGTCTTAGAGGAATTAAACAAAACAAATCCCGATATAGATTTTTTTGCCCTAAACTCATCTGCTATACGTCACCCGCTTCCCGTATCAAAAAAACCTTCCGTTAGTAATTTTGAAGTAATGAATGTACTTGCAGGTATATGTGAAAATGACGGCAAAATAATGACAACAAACATAAACGGACAAGGTTTACTTTATTTAATTTTAGATAATTTTATTTTTAATCAGGATTCTCCTGAAAAAAATCCGTTAATCCAATATTCAGGTTTAAAAATTGACAAAACAAACTTAATGAAAAATTTGGATAAAAATAAAACAGAAAAAGAGTTGTCTAAATTTGTTATTGATAAAAAAACAAATCAACCTATTGACTTAAACAAAAACTACAAAATAGCGAATGTAGAAAAGTATTTCAATAAAAGCTTAAATCCTAATATAAAAGAGTTAAAAAAATCATCAGAATACCTTCCATATACCGTTCAGGATTTATTTAAACAACATTTCCGCAATTCAAACGGCACACTAACAGCACAATGTGACAATAGAATTTACTAAATATTCCGGTAATGAAATTTATTACATATCTAAAGCGATATCTAAAGTTTTAGCCTTTGCAACAATTGCACTGGAAGAAATAACATCAACACCGGTCTGAGCGATTTCCTTAATTGTTTCAATTGTTACATTTCCGCTTGCCTCAATTAAAGCCTTATCTTGAATAATTTCTACACATTTCCTCATCAAAGCGCAATCCATATTATCCAGCATTATTATATCTGCATTAACGGATAAAGCCTCTTTTACCTGTTCTAATGTGTCGCATTCAATTTCTATTTTATGAGTATGAGAAATATTTTCACGAATTTTCTCAACCGCTTTAGTTATTGAACCGGCATATTGTATATGATTATCTTTTATCATCACACAATCTGACAAATTAAACCTGTGCACTCTTGCCCCTCCGGTTAGAACAGCATACTTCTCAAACATTCTGAACCCCGGAGTTGTTTTTCTTGTATCAGTAATTCTTGCTTTATTGTTTCCTATTGCTTCCTGAAATTTATTAGTTTCTGTTGCAATACCGCTTAATCTTTGAATGTAATTTAATGCAGTTCTTTCACCCGTTAAAACAGCCCTTGCTGAACCTTCAATTACGGCAAGCGTATCACCTTTTTTTATTTTATCGCCGTCTTTAAAGTTTTTAGTTACTTTTACATCATTTGAAAGAATTTTGAATACCATTTCCGCAATATCAATACCGCACAATATACCATCTTGACGAGTATTTAAATTTGCGATAATACGTTCATTTTCAGGAACAAGATAATCTGTAGTAATATCACCAAATCCAATATCTTCTTTTAGGGCAGATTTAATATGTTCCTTGACTGTAAATTCTTGTAAAAGCTTAAAAGTCATAATATTCCTTCTTTCATTAGCGAATATTTAGAAAATTCCTGTGATTTTGCATTTATATTTGTTTGAGGAAAATCCTCTCTATAATGGGCACCGCGCGATTCTTCTCTATTCAATGCGAAATCAACAATAATTGAAGCGATAATTAACATATTTCTAAATTCATAATGCTCTTTATCCGGACATTTATATTGATACCCAAAATGTTTTTTTAAGCAATCTATTTGCTGTTTTGCAGATTCCAGCTTCTGTTTATTTCTTATTATTCCGACATTATTCCACATTAAATTTTTTAGTTCAATAAATTTGCTGTCAATTCCGTCTTTACAAACAACAGATTCATTTTGATAGATATCAATAATTTTTAATAATTGTTCATCCTCTGAAAAATTATTTTGAATATTTGAGGATTTTAAAAGTTCAACAAGTTCAAAAGCAGTAACTGCGCATTCCAAAATAGAATTTGAAGCAAGCCGGTTTGCCCCGTGCAATCCGGTACAACCTGCTTCTCCTATTGAGTAAAGTCCTTTTATTGAAGTAGTACCGTTTATTTTTGTTTTTATCCCGCCCATAAAATAATGTGCGGAAGGTGAAACAGGAATATAATCTTTAGACGGATTTATATTATATTCTTTACATGTTGCGAATATAGTAGGAAATCTTTTTTCAAATTTTTCTTCACTTATATTTTTTGCATTAAGAAAGACATTATTTGCACCGGTTTGTGACATTTCATTAAAAATAGCACGGGTGACAATATCTCTGGGGGCAAGTTCAAGCCTGCTGTCATACTTTTCCATAAAAGTTTTGCCGTTTTTATCAACAAGTTTTGCCCCTTCGCCTCTTAAAGCTTCTGTAATTAAAAACATTGTTCCGTTATTTCCGAGTGAAAAAGCAGTCGGATGAAACTGCACAAATTCCATATCTTTAACAACCGCGCCGGCTCTATATGCCAGTGCAATACCATCACCCGTTGTTATATCAGGATTTGTCGTATAACTGTACAGCTGTCCTATACCGCCTGTTGCAAGTATAACTATAGGAGTTTCGATTACTTCATATTCATTTTTTTCATTATTGAATATAATCAGACCTCTGTTTACATTTGAAGAATCAGTCAAAAGTTCAACCGCAAGCGTTTCTTCGTAAATATCAATATCTTTTAAAGATGACAAATATTTTACAAGCGCATTTTCAATACAAAATCCGGTAGCATCTCCGCCGGCATGCAAGATTCGGTTTACACTGTGAGCAGCTTCTTTTGTGAATTTAAGTTTATTATTTTCATCTCTGTCAAAATCCACACCAAATTTTTGAAGTTCATTTACAACACGGGCGCTGTTTTTAGAAACAAATTCAGCCGCCTCTATATCTGAAAGTCCGGCACCGGCTTTCAAAGTGTCTTCTATATGTAAAGTACATGAATCCAGTTTGTTTTCAGGCATTACACAAACCATACCGCCTTGTGCATATTTAGAATTTGACTCAATAAGCCTTGATTTTGTTACAATTAATAATCCATCAGGCAAATTAACTTCTTTTTGCATTTTTATTGCGGCATAAATTCCGGCAATCCCGCTTCCGACAATAACTACAGAATATTTTAAATGTTTCATTATAAATCCTTTTATTTGTCAACATTGTAATTCAAACAAAAAATTTAATCTACAATTAGTGTAATTATAATGACATTTCGTCCGGCATTTCATTAAAAATATTTTTAATTCTTTCTACAGAACCGTCAGCGGAAGTATACCACTCACGAAAAGAAAGTCTTTCAACTTTTGCACCGGTACGTTCCATTAATATTTGTTTTTTTATTTGGGATTTATTAGACTTAATATTATCCTCATAGCCGTCACATTCAAGTACAAGAACCTTGCCGTCGGATGATTTTATTGTCAAATCAGAACTCAAACCGGCAATTATATTACCCGCCGACACTTTATATCCTTCCTGTATTAACCTTTGTGCAACTTCTCGTTCAAACAAATTTTTATATTGATTTTCATCATAGCTTAATTCACTGCTTAAACTATTCCTTGCTATATAAGCCTGAACATATTCTATGTAGTCTTTTAGCAAACCTGACGGGAGAGATTTCGGGTCTTTTGAAATAAATATAATTTGTTTTTTTCTTGCCCTTGTTATTGCCACATTGAACAGATTAGGTATTTGTAAAAATGTAAGGCTCTGGTTAAAGCTGTTATTCGCAATAGCCCATGAAAGTATAATTATATCTCTTTCATCACCTTGAAAAGTGTGTGCCGTACCTACTTCTATTTTGTGTTTCCTTATAACAGATTCAGAGAATACTTGATTTACCGCTTTTTTAATTAATTCTACCTGACCCCTGAACGGAGATATAATTCCGACAGTTACAGGTATGTGAAGGGGAGATTTTATTTTATCGTCATTTTGTATTATTTCTTGCAGCCTTTGCATTATTGCTTCAGTTTCAGGCATGTTTCTGGTTATATCATAATCAACTTTACCATCAGGAACTTGAATTAATTCCAACACATCAGATTCATTACATTGTGACATTATTCTTATTCTGTCACCATAAAATTCTTTATTACTAAAATCAATAATTGGCGCATAACTTCTAAAATGTTCATCAAGCAGTACCGGTTTTGAGGAATAATAATTTGCCAAATCGAACATGGAATTTGTTCTGAATCTCCACATCAGCTGGTATTTATCAGGAATTTCATATTGACTTAAAAAAGACTGCTCTTTTGATTTTTCTAAGAATGATAAATGCGGAAGCTGTTTATCATCGCCTACAATTACTGCCTTTTTACACCTGTATAAAATAGGCATGCAGCTTGCTATATCACATTGAGAAGCTTCATCAATTATTGCGACATCAAACAATCCCGGTTTTAAGGGAAGTGAATTTGATATTGCATAAGTTGTTACACACCAGCAGGGAAAAGCCTCAAGAAGGGGAGTAAAATCTTCATCTTCAAGTAGCCTGTTTTGAAGATTTTTCTTTTTTGTAACAAGTGCTTTTGTATGAACTATTAATCTTTGACGCTTTACCTGATCGCGTAAAAGATTTTTTAAAGAGTTCCTTCTTTTTCCTTTTAAAATTTCTGTTGCAAGTGTTTTTTGTTTCTTTTTAAGCATTTTTATTTCTTCAGACAATTGATGAATATTTCCGGTTTTAAATATTTTTGTTTCAATATATCTCGCCTGAGTTGATAATTTTGCAATAATAAGCTCAAGTTTTAACCGTTCAAGATTTTCATAATCGGGTTTAAAACTTTTATTTTGAATAATCTTTTTAAGCTGATAATTGGCAAATTTTGTGT
>JAJQFK010000044.1 GCA_021201175.1 Candidatus Gastranaerophilales bacterium
ACAAAACCGGAACTTTTGTATATGACTTATTTAAACATAATTTAAATTTAAATTTAAATTTTGTCCTCCGGACGGGGAAACTTTTTAAAAAAGTTTCCCTTCAATTATGCAAATGTTTTAGTTTCAGCAGCTTGTTCTACTGCTTCTCCAGCTTATTCAACTATATTGCATTATTTACGATTTCTATCGCATCATCTGCGATTTCTATCACATCATCTGCAAAATCATCTGCAAGATTTGCTGCATCATCTGCGGCTGCCGGAGCTTTTTTTGCAACCAAACCTTTTACTGCGCCAGCCTTTTCGGAAACAAATTTTCCTACAGTATCAAGCCCCTTTTTAACGGTGTTAAATATTTTATTACCGCCATCTTTAACTGCAAAGAACCCTTTGTTGTGGCCCAACGCTAATGCTCCGGCTGCAAGAACAGCGGCGCCGGCACCTAATAATATTTTTTTCACCGGCAATTTCTTTTTTTCACCGGTTTCACTAATACCTGAAGCGGCAGAAGCTGTATTAGGATTAATATATGTTTGCGGGGTTCTGATTTTATCGGCAAAACTTGTTTCTCCTGTTTGTGCAGAAGCTGTTTGCGTTGCTCTAAAACTTACGGGACTTATCATAGTTACCTCCTTATTACTCATTTGCATTTTGAATAAAACACCTGAATTTTTAAAATTGTTTTTTATATGACAAATATTAATAAACTGTTACAAAAAAACAAAAAATTCAGATAAAATCCTTTAAACACATCAAGACCTCTTTATTATAGCATTTTTTATAATATAAAAAAAGTTTTTTTTTAATTTTTGAATAAAAAATTTAATTTTGTTATATAAATAAGTAAAGGGTTATTTGGAGATTGATTAATGAATGCAGAAAAATATATAAAATTAGATATTGATGAAAAAGCATACAGTTATGCAAAAATATATTCATCTTTAATACAAGATCAGTTTCAAAGAAAAAGAGCGTATGCGTCCATTACAGCATTATATGCTTTTATCAATCTTTTGGAAAAAACTTCTTCTTGTGAAATCCAAAAATCAATGACCCTATTTAGGAATCCTGCTTTAAATGAACAATATGAAATTTCAGATTTATATGTTAATAACTGGCATTTAGATGTCCGTGTACTTGTTGATACAGATGCGGTTATAATTCCGAGAGTCCATTATAACAGCGGTATTGTACCTGATTTTTACGTAATTGTAAAAGTGGACAGTGCTTTAAAGCACGCGGAATTAGCCGGTATCGCCGTTACTGAAAATTTAGAATATGATACTCTGGATTACAATTATTACAGTATAAAACTTTCAAATTTAATAAGTTATGAAAGCTTTTTAAATAAAGTTAAAATACCCAAGAAAATAAATTTTTCAGATGAAGATCATAAGTTATTTAAAGAATCTTATCTTGGCATTATTGATAATGAAATTGATTTAAAAACTAAAAATCAGATTTTAAAACATTTATTTGAGTGCAGTGAATGCCGCACGGAATTTTGCTGTTTTACCGGTTTTGAAATGGTAAACATTAATATAAGCAAATACCCCGAAATACTTGATGATAAAACCCTAAACATAGTAGGAGCGCAAGCTGTTGATAATAAAGAATATGAAGGCAAAGAAGAAATTATAAATATAAAAGATGAAGAAAAGAATTCCGAAAATAATGAAAATAAAGAAAAAGATGAAAGCCAAAACGAAAATGAGAATACACAGGAATCTTTTTCAGATTCAAACAACGATGAAACCGTGTCTGATATTCTGGATGAACTCTTTAGTGTAGAAGAAGATTTTATTTCTGATGAACCCGAGGAAAAACCTGTTGATACCACTCCGACAGTTTCACCGAATATAACAGATGAAGCAGAAAATGAGCCGCCGGCAGAAATAATAAATGAAAATATTGATACTCCGGAAGATGAAATTGTTATTATTGAAGATAATGATGCTCCGGAATTAGATATTCAAACAGAAAACGATACTCCCGACAATAATGTACAGCGGGTAATTGTGGATTATGATGAAGCGGGAGAACCCGTTTATTCTTATATTACAGAAATAGATAAAGATAATCCGTCCGGATTTTCTTCTGAAATAGAGCCAATTGAAGATGATGATGAAGTTGAAAATCTTGAGGCGGATTATGATAGTGAAATTCTACCCGTTGAAGGTTCTCCTGAAGAAATTCAAGAAACCTCCGAAATTGAAATAATTAATGATGATGATGATTTGGAAAAAGAAAAAAACGATGTCATTGAGAATAATTCTCCTGTTGATATCGAAATGGATTTTCAACGTCCGTATAGTGTCAGCGCCTCGATTAAAAACAATAATCCGGCGCCGATAGAGGAAATTAAAGATGATAACAATCTTGAAAATGAACAACCCGAAGAAATAATCGAACCGAAACCGGAATTTATTGCTCCAATGGGAGTATCAACACAATCCGTGCCGCCTGTTCAGGAAGAAATAACTGAAGAACTGCCTGATGAACACCATGAAGAAATATACGAAGAAGAACAAACAGAACAATATGAAGAATCTCACGATTCAGAAGAACAAATAACAGGAGAAACGGAACAAATCGAAGAAAATAATAATTATGAAGTTGAATACAATGATGAAAATCCTGCTTATTCCATTCAACAGCCTCCTGTAGAAAAGCCTGATGCAAGCAGTCTTTCGGATTTATATGTTAATGATGAACCGACTGTAAATATAGCTGATATTTCTTCTTCCATATCTGATGGAAATGATGAAAATACAGAAGAATTTTATGATGACGGGAACGATTTTGAAGGATCCGATATAGATTTTCACGGACAAACAGAGAAAACAAATAATTCAGGTTCAAAAGCTCCGATAGTAATAGCGGCTCTGGTATTAATTTTAGCTATTGCCGGCGGAAGCATAGCGCTTCTTTCAAGGCAAAAAAATGACAACAAAAATAATTTCAATGCAATTACTGCCGACAACACATTTGATAATTCAATACTTCCGCAGCAAACAGATAACACAACAGATATTGATGACACAAGTACAAATACAGATTCAAATTCAGACAATAACACTGTTTCTTCTTCTGCTGAAACTGTAAATCTTGCGCCTATTACAGAAAAAGATTTAATAAAGAAAAAGTCAGCGAACGGGGATATAAATGCGGTTATGGCAAATGCCTTTTCACAAAATGTTCCGGTAGTATCTATAAAGAATGTTAACTGGCTTTGTACTTCCGAATTATTTTCTGATAAAGATTTTAAATCGTATCTGCAAAATTTAGATAATATGCTTAAGCTGAATTTAAAAAAGAATATATTAGATGTGGTGGAAACACCTGAAAAAGATACAGTTTCAGCCAAATTTGCAATTGATAACAGCGGAAATTTAGAAAAAGTTATAATATCAGATTCAAGCGGGTCAGAACAGATAGATGACATAGTGTTACAAAGTATTAATGAAATTTTTGAAGGAGAAAACAGCCCTGTTCTTACCGATGGAACACTTAAAGCCGATAAGTATTACCTGAAAGTGGTAATAAAATTATAATTTATGTTATGATATTGTTCGGGTATACCTGAATAGAGAGAAATTTGTGCTTTTAATTGAGGAACAAAGATCATTAATAGAAAAATTTGTCAAAAGTAATAAGAATTACCGCGGCAACGAAGACCTTTTTGAAGATTTTTGCAGTGAAGCTTTTCAAAAATCTTATATGGTCTTTAATTCTGTTTCCAATGTTCAGAAAATAGAAAGTTATGTGGCTAAAGTTGTTCATACTTCAATATTGAATGTATTGAAAAATTCAGGCAGAATAAGACGGGCAAATAAAAGTTATGTAGCAACAAACGAAATAAAAGTGCCGGAATTTAGTCCGTCGGTTAAAGTAAAATCAAGACCTCTCGGCTCTGAATTTATTATGGACTTTCCTGACCCGAAAGAAACAGTAGAGGAAATTTTAATTACAAAAGATTGTCTGCAAAGAATAGCTGATGCCGTTTGTATTATTCATAAGGAAGTTCCGTCGCAGAATTTTTATGAAATATTTTATCTCCGTTATGTAAAAGGCGAAAAACAGGCACAAATTGCAGAAGCATTAAATCTTTCGCAGTCGGAAGTGAGTAAAAGGCTTATGCAGCTTTCAAAATTAATAAGCAACTTGTTAGACCGCGGAAAAAGTTAGGTTTTACTAATATGATTTGTCGTAAATGCGGTGCAAACCTCCCGGACAATGTTCTACGATGCAGTGTTTGCGGTATAAAAGTTAATATGTACTGTCCCGAATGTAAAACTTTAAACCCGTTCGGTGCAAAAGTATGTAAAAATTGCGGTTTTGAACTTATAAAAATTTGTCCCGACTGCCGTTGTGTAAATATATATTCTGCCAAAGAATGTCATAAATGCGGACATAAATTTGAAATAACCACCCCGAATACAAATAAAAACGAATCTGTAAAAGCTGTTACCGAAAAAAAGAAACCCGAATTCACCCCGCGGCCGCGCGAGGACTTTGATATTGTCCGCCCTTTTAGCTGCACGGAAACTGCATACAGTGTTTCTGACCTTCCTGATTTATCAGAAAATGCAGATAATATAGAAAATACAGAAAATACCGGCTCTGTCGAAAAAGAAAACTATACCCCCGAAAAAAATCAATACAACACAGCTTCTGATACTAATAAACGAAATAAATCAGAATCTAAACACGATATTGAAAATATCATCCTGCCGGAAATTAAACCCGAACAAACAACAAATTCAAATAACGGCACAGAATCTGCCGTTTTAGATAACGAAGAAAATGATAAAACATCTGAAATTGAAAAGATTTTTTATGTTGAAAAAGAACCTGATATAGAAGAAATTCAAAATTTAAAAGAAGAACCCCCTGTTATTAATCCGGTTGATAAAGACAAAAAAGAGGAGATAATTAACAGCGTTTTTGATTCTGAAAAAATTGACATTGAACCGATTCAAGAAGTAAATGTCGGAAATTTAAATGTACATCAAGAAGATACTCGCAAAATTATTCCGGAAACACCGCAAACCAATGAGACAGACAAGGAAGATTTAAATGTTGAGGTACAGCCCGAGGCCGTTAAGAAAATAGTACATCTTTTAACATCTTCTTTAAATAAGCATATCATAGCTGTAAACGGAGAAGAAGGGAGAGGAAAATCCGCTGTATTAAATCAGGTAAGGAATATAATGTCAACAAAAGGCTTTGTATGTCTGTATGGCAGTTGTACACCCTTAATTCAAATTACAAGTTTCGGATTTTTTCAGGACGCTTTTTTAAGAATTCTCGGCTTCCCGCCTTATACAAGAAACATTGAAGCGTTTATTAAAGATTTTAAAAAAAGCAGTTTTTCTAAAGTATTCAGCTTTTTAGACGGCAATGAACTTACACTCTTTTTAAATATATTCTATCCTGATAAAAAAGATAAATTTGATAATATATTGGAAAACAGAAAAATTATGTTTTCTATTTTGGAAAAAGTTATAAAATCT
>JAJQFK010000012.1 GCA_021201175.1 Candidatus Gastranaerophilales bacterium
CTTATCGGCAGAAAGGAGAAAAACTTTAACTTTTTTCATCAAAATCTAACAAATCTTTAAGTTTTATATCCAGAGCTTTGGATATATCTATTAAAGTATCCAATGATGGTTTTGAAAATGCTATTTCAACTTTCCCGAGGAAATTTAATCCCTTTCCTATTTTATCGGCAAGTTCCTGCTGTGTATAACCTAGTTCTTTGCGTCTTTTTTTTATATTTTTCCCTATTTTTTTATATATTTCAGTATCCATAAATTAAGAATAGAGTTAAATTTTATCTTTTTATACGTATTGACAGTACGTAAAAAACATTATAATATTTTTAACAAAGGAGATTATAATGAAAAAACAGGGTTTTACGCTTGCGGAAGTATTGATATCATTAGTAGTAATCGGGATAATTGCAGCAATTACTGTTCCTTTAGTTATGGAAAATTATAGAAGGCATGAAATAGGAGTAAAATCAGAAAAGGTATATTCAATGCTATCTCAGGCAGTAAAAATGGCTGAAATAGAACATGGAATTCCTTCTGCTCAATGGAATTATTCACTTAGTGCCGGAGAATTTTTTAAAACATATTTAAGTAAATACATTTCAGGTTCTTTCACTGCTACCGAAAGAACTATGACCGGCAGGTTACAAGATGGAATTAAAATTGCATGCGGTGGTCGATATACAAATTATTACATTATAAATGTTTATGTATTTGGCAAGTGGAGTGCAGGGGCTTGTACAAACCTTAAATTTTCGTTGTTTTCAGAGAATTTTATAAAGGCACACTCAAAAGTAAAACCGCTTGATTCTTATTTTAGAGTGGACTTTCCGGATGCAAATGTTACGAGAGCATCTTTAAAAAATGCCTGTGTTGACCGTCAAGATTATTGCAGTGCTTTAATAATGATGGATGGATTTGAAATAAAGAAAGATTTTCCAAGACGGTTTGGAAAAAGACAAGCTCGCTAAATATTCATTGGCTTCAATTTAGAATCTATAATAAAATTTGCACCGGTTGAATTTTTAATATCCTGAACAGAAAATAACGGATTAATTTCTTTCAAAACAAGCCCGTGTTCCGTAACGTCAAATACACAGCGTTCTGTAACAATCATATCTACTTGTCTGTATGCAGTAAGAGGCAATGTACATTTTTTTACTATTTTGGGTTCATTTTTGGAGGTATGAGTCATTGCGGCAATGACTCTTTTTGAACCCACAATTAAATCCATAGAGCCGCCGATTCCCGGAACAAATTTCCCGGGGATTTGCCAGCTTGCAATACTTCCTTCTTCATCAACCTGCAATGCGCCAAGAACAGTTGCATCTATATGACCTCCGCGCATAATAGTAAATGCCATTTGGGAATCATAAAAACTTGCGCCCTTGTTAATTTCAACATAAGTACCGCCGGCATTAACTATTTTTGTATTAAAAACCGGTCCCGTCTGGTTTTTGCCCATGCCCAAAATCCCGTTTTCTGATTGAAAAATTATATTGACATCTTTATCAACATAATTAGCAGCCTCTGTAGGCAGACCTATTCCGAGGGTTACAATATCATTATTTTTAAACTCTTTTGCAATTCGTTTTGCAATAGTTTCTTTAATAATATCCTTATCCAGGACTTGAAGTACAGCAGCCATTTAATTTTCTCCGCGTTCTACAATGTAATCTATAAAAATACCGGGAATAACAACCTCATCGGGATTAAGGCAATCAACAATTTCATCTGCCTGAACAATGACAGTATCAGCGGCAGTAGCCATAGAAGTATTAAAATTTCTTGTAGTGCCTTCAAATTTAACGTTTCCGTATTTATCAACCTTTGTACCGTAAATCAAGGCGAAATCGGCACCAAGGGGTTCTTCAAAAATATATTTTTTATTTTTTATTTCAACAATTTTTTTCCCTTCTTCCAGAACAGTTCCAATTCCTGTCGGAGTGAGAACACCTCCGAGTCCGGAGCCTTTTGCATGAATCTTTTCAACCAGAGTACCCATAGGATAAAACTCGACTTCCAATTCTCCGGAGTGCATTTTTTCTCCGGTTATCGGATTTGTTCCTATATGAGTGGTGATAACTTTTTTCACAAGCGAGTTTTTTATAAGTTTACCTTTATCCGCATTCTGAAAAGAAGTATCATTACAAATCATTGTAAGATTTTTTATTTTTTGTTCCGAAAGTGCATCAAGTATTTTATCGGGGGCGCCGCAACTCAAAAAACCTCCCACCATTATGGTTGAGTTGTCTTTTATTAACTTTGCGGCTTGTTCTGCCGAAATGATTTTTTTCAAAACCTTATCCCTTATAAACACTACGTTTATTTCAAGTTTCATATTAGCACAGATTTAGTATTTACATAAAATAATTGTATTAAAACCGTATTATATTTAACATTTGTTAACAGAATTAATCACGAATAAATATAAAATAACTGCAACACATTGATAACTGAATTTGGTGCAATTTTTGCAATCTACAGCTACTGCTAATCAAGCAATGACGCCAATTGTTTGGGGTGTCCGTCGTGCAAAAATGCACGCTTGCGCCCTGTACAAAAAATAGTTATTTTGCAGCCGTTAATTTTAAACTTGAAAATTAAAAAATATAATAGTAGTATAACTTTGAGAATGATTTGGAAGAAAAATTTAGTAATTAAATAAGGGGAATTAAATGTCAGAAATAAATAATTATCTGGAAAAAGAGCCGTTGCCTAATTTAATGCGTAAATATGCGGTTCCGTGTGTAATATCGATGCTTGTTGCAGCGTTATACAATATTGTCGACCAAATTTTTATTGCGAATGCGTCATATCTCGGCTCTTACGGAAATGCTGCAAATACAATTGTTTTTCCTATGACAATTATTGCAATTGCAATCGCAGTAATGATTGGTGACGGAAGCTGCACTTTTGTAAGTATCAGTCTTGGTGCAAAAGAGAACAAAAATGCTAAAGCCGGAGTCGGTAATGCTATTTTAGCTGTTATTACCGCAAGTATTGTTCTTACTGCAATTTATTTAATTTTTCAAGATTCAATACTAAGTGCTTTCGGAGCAAGAGTTAATCAAGAAACATTTCAATTTTCAAAAGAATATTTCTTTTGGATTAGTTTAGGGATTCCCTTTTACATGTTTGCTCAGGCAATGAATCCCGTAATCAGGTCAGACGGTAACCCAAAATTTGCAATGAATACCTTAATTGCAGGTGCAATAATAAATATAATATTAGACCCTTTATTTATTTTTGCTTTTCACTGGGGTATGACCGGCGCAGCTATTGCTACAATTATAGGACAAATTGTTTCTGCTTCTATGGCAGGTACGTATTTATTTAAAATGAAAGCAACTCCTTTGGATAAGAGTTGTTTTGTTTTTAACCGGTCAATTGTAAAAAAACTACTCACATTTGGAATGGCAAGCTTTTTTTCACAGTTCGCGATAGTTATTTCAATGGCTGCGACAATAAATATGGCTGTAAAATTCGGCTCAATGGATAAAATATTCGGTTTGACTGAATATTCTCAAATCCCAACAGCTATTGCAGGTATAGTATCAAAATTTTTCCAAATTATTATATCTGTTTCTACGGGATTGGCTGCAGGCTGTATTCCTATTGCAGGTTATAATCTTGGAGCAAAACGCTATGACCGTGTTATAGATTTAATGAAACTTTTAATGAGTACAGAAGCCGCAATTGGATTAATTGCTTCAGTTATATTTTTATTATTTCCACATCAGCTTATGCTTTTGTTTGGCTCGGCACATGAAAGTTCGTACTATACAAACTTTGCGGTTTGGTTCATTCGCGCACAGCTTTGTCTATTGCCTATAGCGTGTTTAAATAAGGCAAGTTTTATATTTTTGCAATCTCTGGGAAAAGCAAAAGATTCTTCTGTGCTTTCTATATTGCGTGAGTTTGTATTTGGAGTCGGATTTACAATTTTATTACCTGTTATTTGGGGGCTTTATGCATTACCGTTTTTTATGCCGGCAGCGGATTTAGTTTCTTTTGTTTTTGTTGCATTTGTATTAATCAAGGTAAAAAAGAATATGTCAACATTAGCAAACGAAACTGTATCACCGGTATTAAATAAATGTTATAACTCCGATGATATTCCAAAAACAAAAATGATTATTACTATAAGCCGCTCTTACGGTTCCGGCGGCAGAACTATAGCTAAAACACTTTCAGAAAAACTTTGTATCCCCTATTATGATTCAGTTTTATTAGAAGAAACAGCGAAAAAAACAGGATTAAGCCAAAAATTTATTTTGGAAATTGATGAAAAACCTATACCGACTAATCAATTATATCGATATTTAAGTTTTCATTCCGACAAATACAGTTCTCTTGAAACAATGGCAAATCAGGCGCAAAGAGAAGTAATTGAAACAGTTGCCAATAAAGGCGCATGTGTAATTTTAGGAAGAAGGGCGGATTTAATTTTAGCCGGATATCCTAATTTATTAAGGATATTTATAACTGCACCAAAACCAAACCGAATTATGCATGTTCAAAAACGTGATAATTTATCTGAAAGTGAAAGCGAAAAAGCATTAATTCATGCAGACAGAGAACGCGCAATATATTACAATCAATATTCGGACAAATGCTGGGGAAATGCAGAAAATTATGATTTATGTATAAATACAGACAAGCTTGGGATTGAAGGTACTGTTAATGCTATAATTGATGTTGTAAACAAAATTTAGAAATTTTTTTCATTGTTATTTAGTTGCAAGGGTGCAAAAATTGCACCCTTGCAACTACGTTTATTTCAAGTTTCATATTAGCACAGATTTAGTATTTACATAAAATAATTGTATTAAAACCGTATTATATTTAACATTTGTTAACAGAATTAACACAGAATTAACACGGCGAAAATCTGATTAGAAGTAATTTGGGTGCAAAATATCGCATGCCCGCGGCTCTGTATTGTTTTGGAATACAATAAAATGAAGGAGTTATATAGCAAATTCCGCCAATCATATCCGGAACTGTCACACTGAACTTGTTTCAGTGTCTATTAATTAGTAGATTCCGAAACAAGTTCGGAATGACGTTATTACTATGATTTATTAATATTGGACGGAATTTGCTATATAACTCCAAATGATAAAAAACATAAAAATTGATTTTGTTATATTATATACAATGATGATTTCTTTTATAAAAAATAACAAATTTAATATTTTATTAGTGGCGATATGGTTATTTATTACTATATTTGCCATGTTTAGCCATGAAATATGGAGGGATGAGGCTCAGTGCTGGTGTCTTGCAAGAGATTTAAACTTTGTTGAGTTATTTAGTGCCGCAAGAGTTGAAGGACATCCAATGCTCTGGTATTTATTGCTTTTTCCGTTGGCTAAGATTGGATTTCCTGTAATTTCTATGCAGGTGCTTTCCTTGTTTTTAGTTTTTTTAGCCGTAGTATTTTTTGTATTCAAATCACCTTTTGATAACATATTTAAGTTTTTATTTGTCCTTTCTGCCGGCATGGCTTATTAT
>JAJQFK010000252.1 GCA_021201175.1 Candidatus Gastranaerophilales bacterium
AAATATAATATCTGGGTATGGGTATCTGTACCTATATTCTTTACAATGTTTATATTTATATGTTCTTTCATAATCAAGTATTTTATTAAATCAAGGGATTTTGAATATACCTATAAGCTTGCGACAACAGACGGACTCACAGAATTATATAATCATAGATTTTTTCAGGAACAAATCAGGGTAAAGATAAAGCAGTCGGAAAAATTAAAAAATAATTTTTCTTTAATATTGATAGATATTGATTTTTTCAAAAAATTTAACGATAAGTACGGACATCAGGCAGGCGATGCGGTATTGAAACATGTTGCCGCAACCCTGAAAAAGAGTGTAAGAGCCGAGGATTTTGTTTGCAGATACGGCGGTGAAGAAATGACTATTATATTAAACAATACTCCAAAAGAAACAGGAGTTTCCATTGCGAAGAAAATATGCGAAACTATTGCTTCAAGAAAATATCCGCTCACGCCGGATTTAGAAGTAAATATTACAATAAGTTTAGGAGTGTCAACATATCCGGAAAACGGGAAAACACCTGCTGAACTTATTGAATATGCGGATAAATGTTTGTATAAAGCAAAAGAAAACGGGCGTAATCAAGTGGGATTTCTTGAATAACAAAGGAAAATTTTTGTAAATTTTTTATAAATTTGAGTACTAAAATGACAAAACAATTGCTTTATCAGCATTATAATTATAGATATGTGTTTAATAAAGGGGTCATGTGAAAGTAAGTTCGGTAAATAACGGAATAAATCAAATCCGTCCGGTACATAATTATAAGCCGGTATTATCAGGCATGCAAAGTCGCAATGTTATAAAAAAAAATAATCCGGTTCCGCATCAATTTGCCGGACGTCTTTCCAATATATATTATGAGCCTGTTTCATTCGGCAGAACAAAAGCCGAGCATAAAAGCTGGGGCGCTGTTGTTGATCCGAAAACAAAAGAAGTTTCTTTTAAAATATTAACTTATCCTGATACAAAAAAAGTGACGGTAACAATAGAAAAAGCCGATAACCCTGAAAATATAAAAACCTTTGAACTTAAAAATAAAAAAAACGGAATATTTGCAACAAATAGAAAAATATCCCCGAAAGATGCTGCACATGGCGATAAATATTACTATACAATCTATAAAGGCAACGGAGATATTGATATAGTAAAGGATCCGTACTCTTTTAAACAAGATGATTTATTAGGGGAATCTACAATATATGATCATTCTTTATTTGAATGGTCAGATGATGATTGGTTTAAAAATAATAAAAACAGAATATCAAGAAAAGCTGATTCTAAAAACGGATTAACATCTTTAAAAGAGGCAAGAATATTTGAATTTAATACAGCCTCTTATACTAAAGACGGAACATTTAAAAGTGCAAAAAAATTATTAAATGCACTGCCAAAAATGGGATTTAATGCAATTGAAATTATGCCGGTAGAAAATACATATTCTTTTAATTGGGGTTATGACGGAGTGGACAAATTTGCTCCCTCTAAAGTGCTCGGAGGTTCGGACGGATTAAAAGATTTAGTGGATTATTCTCATTCTTTAGGACTGAATGTAATAATGGATATGGTTCCGAATCATCTCGGACCGGACGGAGCGTCGCTTTTAAAAACAGGTCCTTATATTTCAGGAAATAATTGTTTCGGCGAAGCATTTAATTATGAAGGCAAAGATTCAAGATTTGTAAGGGATTATATTGTAAATGCGGCTTTAAATTGGTTGGATAACTACCATTGTGATGGATTAAGATTGGATATGACCAAATTTATGGACTCTGATTATACAATGAAGCAAATAGCTGCGGAAGTTAATTATCACAAGCCGGACGCTTTTCTTATTGCAGAGGACGGCAGAGAAGCTATAAGTAATGATGAATTTGGGAATTACTGGTTTAATAACAATGAACTGCATGACAAAAGAGTCACAACTCCTCTTTTAAGGGAGGAAACAGGAGAAGGGAAAAGTATTAAAAGTCATTGCAGTGCAATTGAAAGAATTTCCAATAATAATTCAAATATTGGAAGGTTAGGATTCGACAGTGAATGGGATTTCAATTTTTTCCATACTTTACAAGACGGATTATATGGAAATGTTGATATAGATAAACTTGAAAAGGCGTGCTACTGTTCTCAAAACAATGTTAAATATGTTATGAGTCACGATGAAATCGGTAATTTTGAAGGTTCAAGACTTATCCCTAAGTTAATGTGTCCTATGCTTCACTTGAATGATAATATTGAATTAGATGAAAATGATATTGAAAGAGCTAAAGAGTTAAGCAAACTTAAAGGTTGCGATATTCATGAGGCACAAAGAACGGTTTCATTGCAAAAAGCACAATTTACCTCTGAAAAACTTGCACAAATGCTGCTAACAGGTCAATTAAAAAAATATGATACAGGAAATATATCTTATAAAAAATGGAATGACAAAGTAAATGAATCATTTACAAAAGAAGTGTTAAAGCCTCTGGGGATAAAAGAGTCGTCGGGATTAAATTATGGTATTATAAAAACTATGTTTTTAAAAAGCTTTAATATAAATAAAATGGCGATGGCAAGAACATATTCAATTCCGGGACCTAAAATGATTTTTCAGGGTGATGAACGTGCGGACTTGACCCCTTTTAGATTCTTCAGGCAATTTGAATCTGTAAAAGACGAAACAAATCTTTATACCGAAAAGGGTTATAAAACCGGTATTGAAGCGTTAAATGAATCAAAAATGGGAAGTATAAAATATTCAGCAGAAGGAAAGACATTATTAAATTCTTTTAGAAATCTTACAAGGGATTTAAATATAATAAACAGTCAAAATCCTGCATTAACAAACGGATACTTGAATATTAGCGAAACAGTAAAACATTATCCTTCTCAAGTTATTGCAACACATGCAAAAGACAGTGCGGAAACAAATGAAATTTATTCTGTTTCTAATTTTAATGACTCTGATTATCCCCGTTCAGACGCGGCAAACTACTATATTAAATTCCCTGAGGGTAAGTGGCAGGAAATTTTAAATACTGATGATACAAAATACGGCGGAAGCGGGAATTTTCAAAATACAGAGATTATAGAGTCTGACGGCATTGAAAATCAATCAATAAAATTAGCGGGAAATTCAACTGTATTATTTAAAAGAATAAATGAATAAATGTTTTATATCTCATCTTCCGTAAATTCGGCACCCATATAATTAAATTTTACCAATTCATTCTTTTTGTTATATTTGGGTTCAAAATATACTTTCAAAGATAAATTTTCATTATTTGCGGATTTTAATCTGGTACATGAATTTTTTAAAAAATCCTTTACTCCGTTAAAATAATTAGAAACTGCGCTTCTTGCTTCAAAGGATTTTGAATGTCCGAGTTTATCAATAGATTCTCTTTTAGCTTTACCTATTTCTTTACCCATTAAATCGACTCTGTCGACATCAGAACCTGTTACCAGATATACAACAGGTTTATTCTCATCATAAACCGAGCGGACAGCAGGTACTCTCCTGTAATCGGGATCATGTTTTCTGTAATAATTTATAAATTCTTCATTTTTATTATTTTTGGCGGTTGAATTTAAATTGCTTACAACGAATCTCTGACATTTTCTTATATTTTGATTTTTAACAATACGTGTATAATTATCATCATTTGGATTTTTTGCATAATAAGATATTGGAACATATCTTTTAAAAGATGTTGTTTTAGGAATAATACCGGTCATTTTTGCCTCCTTGTTCCTAATAAACCCCGTAAATATTTTTTTTGCTATAGTAATACAAAGTGCCGCATTACGGCACTTTTATAATTTTTAATTTACGTTCATTACTTGTGAGGCTTCATTCCAACCGTCTTTATAGTAATGCTCCTCCTCGGGTGATAAAATTTTTAATAAATGCAGGAAATTTCCCACGTGTTCTTTTTCATCACCTGCAACCTCATTAAGAAGTTTTTTTGCATGTTCATCATCTATTGAATCTCTAAGCTGTTCATATAATTGAATGGCTTCAAATTCCGCTGCAATACTAAAACGTACTGCTCTAATCAATTCATTATTATCAAGTATTGCGCTGCATTTATTTCCGTTAAACGGCTGTGAAAATTCGGGCATGTTTCCTCCTTTTTATTTAATTGCTTTTTTATAAGCTTTTATTTGATCATTAGATAATATTGTTTTAAATTGATCTTCATAGCATTTGCAAATTTTCTTACGGTCTTTTTTTAGTCTGTTAACTAATTTTTTTTGCTTATGACGTTCACTCCATGTTGAACAGCCGGAATTTAATTGTCCGAGTTTTTCCTGTTCACACTGAATTTTTTCATTTATGCTTAATGTTTCAAGCTCATACTTTTCTTGAATTTTGCATGCTGTACAAATTTGAGTTTCGCTTAAATTAATCTGTGAAAAAACACTGTTTATATCTTTATTTGTGCATAGAAAACATTGTGAATTGCATGGTCTTTGGCAAGAATCCGGAATTGCACAGGGGTTTTGTTTTTTGCAAGGCTCATTGCAAGGTTTTTTGCATGGTTTTGTACAGGATTGTCTGTTGTAATAACCTTGTTCGCTGTTACACGGACTATCGGCAAAAACTAAGGTTGTACTTAAACAAATAAATGATAAAACTAAAAGGTAAAATTTTTTCATGTTTCTTCTCCGTTATAACTTAGTACCAGAGTTAGTATTAAATATAAGATAAGATTAAGGTATTACAAAACTGTTTAATAATGAAAAAATAATAGGAGTAAGCCTATATATCTAATCCCGAAGCTGAAATATAATCCGGCAGCGCATTCCTTATTTCATTACTGTAATTCTCAAATCTAAAAAAGCATTTTATAAACAAGTCTAAGCAATTCTTCATCATTATCGAGCTTGTTTATTATTTTATTCATTAAAAAAGTTTTATTGTTCAAATGTTCCATTCTAAAGATATCAGAAATATTTACCTCCAGAACTTCAACAATTTTTTCAAGGGTCTGAATTCTGGGAAATGTTTGTGCGTTTTCAATTTTAATAATATTCCTTGGATCTATGTTAATCATTTCGGCAAGCTGTTCCTGCGTAAGATTTTTTTCTTTACGCAGTTCTTTTATTCTTTTTCCGAATAGTTCTTTTATACCTATCATAAATCTCTCCTTAAAATATAATACTATGCCGGATTTAAGGAAGTTATGATATTTTAAATCACTTATTATATTAAAATATGATATAATAAATACATAGCATGATATAAAACATCTTATTTGGGGGAATAATATGAATAAAACAATAATTAAAAAAGCTTTTACATTATCAGAAGTACTTATAGCACTGGTAATAATCGGGGTAATTGCGGTAATAACAATACCGGCGGTGGTAAATAATATTCAATCATTTGTAAAAGAAAAAAGGGTTGCAAATATAAGGCAAAAAGTATCAAAGGGAACGGATGCAATGCTGGCATCTGTCGGGT
>JAJQFK010000188.1 GCA_021201175.1 Candidatus Gastranaerophilales bacterium
AGGAGGAATATAGAATTTTTGTAAATTATTCTGTATTCATAGAAATGTACACGGTTTAAACACGGGATATACGAATGACAATAGAAAATAAAAGAGTTTATGAACTGGCAAAAGAATACGGCATGCAAAATAAGGATTTTATTGAGTATCTGGAGACAAAACTTGATATAAAAGTCAAATCACACTCAAGTAACTTGACTCCTGAGCAAATAGAAAAAATAAAAGCATCATTTGCGAAGCCAAAAGAACCGGAAAATCCCGTAAAGAAACCAAAAGCATTTATAATAAAGAAACCAAAACCTCAACCGGTTGAACCAAAGATTCAAGAAGAAAATATACAAAAAAATATAGAAGAACCGGAAGAAATCCCAAATAAACCGGCAGTTATTAAAAACGAAATGCCGGAAACATCGGAAACACCTGAATTAAACGAAGAAAAGTCGGAAGTTCAAGAGGTTCCGGAAGAAAAACCGGTAATACCCCAATTCCGCTCGCTTTTAGAATACAACAACAGAAACAGCCAGAAAAGACGACAGGAAATGATGGCAAAACAAAAGCAGCAAGAAGCGGACAAAAATCGTCAGGCTCGCGAGAAAGATATGCAACGATTAGGGGCTGCACCAAAAAAAGATAAAGGTTTATATAAAAATGAACGTCCGATAGGAAATGAAAAATTCAACAGGGATAGTAAGCCTGAGCGTTTTGAACGCGGACAAAAAGATGTACGCTTTGACAAAAAAAATCAATTTCAGAAACAAAACAGCGAAAACAAACCAGGTCAGGATAAACAGGAAAGGCAAGACAGACAGGACAGGCAGGATAGACCTTTTCAAAATAAAAAACCTATACAGCATCATATAATCTCTCAAGAAATTTATGACGGCAAATCAGGGCAAAATCCGGCATTTAAGAAAAAAGGTGTAAAAGAAAAGAAAAAACAATATAAAAACAAAGAAGAAGAACAAGAATTAATCAGTCTTGAAAAAGCAATTTCTCAAAAACATAAAAAGAAATCGAAAGATTCAGGAGAACTTGAATCTATAAAACAGGTAGTAATAAATAGACCGCTCACAGTCGGAGAACTGGCTGATAAAATAGGAAAATCACCCGCTGAAATAGTTAAATTCTTGATGATGCAAGGAATTTTAACGACCGTGAACGAGGTCATTTCAGAAGAAACACAGAAAAAAATCTGTGCTAATTTTGAACTAGAGGTCTTAGAAGAAGACTTAAATGAATATATAGAAAAAGAACTTGAAAAAGAGGAACAACAAAAAGCACTGCAAGATATTGATGAGTCTTTACTGGAACACAGAGCGCCGGTAATTAGTATTATGGGACACGTAGACCACGGTAAAACTACTTTGTTGGATTCAATCAGAGCTTCAAAACACAAAATTGTAGCAACCGAAGTAGGCGGTATAACTCAATCAATCGGTGCATATACAGTTTATCTTGAAGATAATAAAGACAAGAAAATAGTATTTATAGATACTCCGGGGCACGAGGCATTTACGGAAATGAGAGCCAGAGGAGCAAAAGCTACTGATATAGCAATTCTTGTAGTTGCTGCTGATGACGGAATAATGCCCCAAACAATAGAAGCTATAAACCATGCCAGAGCGGCGGAGGTACCTATAATAGTCGCAGTAAACAAAATAGATAAGCCAAGTGCCGACCCTGATAAAATAATGCAGCAATTGACTGAATATGGACTTGTTCCGGAAGAATGGGGCGGCGACACTATTTGTGTAAAAGTAAGTGCGCTCCAGGGTAAAGGTATTGATGAACTGTTAGAATATATACTTCTTCTTTCAGAAGTGCAAAATTTAAGGGCAAACAGGCATGCTTTGGCTTCCGGAGTAATAATAGAAGCAAAATTGGATAAAGGCAAAGGTCCCGTAGCTACATTGCTTGTTCAAAACGGTACGCTGCATACGGGCGACTGCTTTGTTGTCGGCAGTGTATGCGGAAAAGTCAGAGCTTTAATATCAGATTCGGGAGAACGAATAAAAGAAGCAGGACCTTCAACACCGGTAGAAATACTTGGTTTGACAGAGGTTCCGCAAGCCGGTGACAGATTTGAAGCGGTTGAAAATGAAAAGGTTATGCATTCTATTGCAGATACAAGAAAAGAAAAAGAAAGAAATACCAAGCTGGACAGCATGAAACCTGCACATATAAGAAATGAACAGGTAGGCGATGAAGACGATAATATTAAGCGTTTAAATCTTATTATTAAGGCAAATACACATGGTTCTGCGGAAGCTGTTTCTCAGGGAGTATCACAACTGGAATCAAAAGAAATTATAACTAAGATTGTACACGTAGGCGTCGGCGATATTTCCGAAGCTGATGTAATGCTGGCAAGTGCAAGTAATGCTATTATTTTAGGATTCACGGTTAAAGAAGATATAAATGCTCAAATAGCCGCAGAAAAACACAATGTAACAATAAAAAAATATAATATAATTTATCAAGTACTTGAAGATCTTGAACATACTATGTTGAGTCTTTTAGAGCCGGAAATAAAAGAAATTTCGCTCGGACAGGCAGAAGTAAGACAAATTTTTACTATCGGAAAAACAACAAAAATTGCAGGCTGTTATGTTACGGAAGGTAAAATTGTCAGAAACAAAACCGCTGCACTTATAAGAAACGGAGTAGAAGTATTTAAAGGTCAGATTGATCAGTTGAAACGTTTTAAAGACGATGTAAAAGAAGTTGCGCAAGGTTTTGAATGCGGTATATCTTTTGAAAAATTTAATGATATAAGAGAAGGCGATATTATAAAAGTTACAACTACAGAGGAAGTTGAAAGACAGGTATTAATATAATTCCCGAAAAAAAGGAAGGAAAGAAAAATATGTCTTTAAGAAATGAACGTATAAGAAAAACTTTAATGAAAGAAATTTCGGATATAATTCAAAAAGAGTTAAAAGATTCCAGAATCCAAGGAGTAGTATCAGTTACTGATCTTGAACTTTCTCATGATAATTCTTTTGCAAAGGTGTATTATTCTGTTCTTGCCCCCGAAGAAGAAAAGAAGAATACAATAAAAGCAATAACGGATAACACTTCCAAAATTAGGTATGAAGCAGGAAAAAGGGTAAGATTAAGATTAACTCCCGAATTAAGATTTATACCTGATGATTCTCTTGAAAGAGGTTCAAACGTTACAGAGATTATAAACAAAATTTCAAGAGGTGAAATTTAAATATAATGTTCGGGTTTATCAATGTAAATAAACCATCCGGAATATCATCACACAAAGTGATTTCAATATTAAGAAAAATAACCGGAATAAAACAAATAGGGCATGCCGGTACCCTTGACCCGTTAGCATCGGGAGTTTTACCGATTGCTATAGGTAAAGCCGCAAAGCTGATTGATTTTTTACCGGAGAATAAAAGATATACGGCAGGCATGTATTTTGGTAAAGTGTCGGACACTTATGATACAACCGGTACTATAACTGATGTAACTACAAAAAAAATAACCCTTAAAGAGATAAAAAATATAACAGCAAAATATAAAGGCAAAATATGTCAAATCCCGCCTGCATATTCAGCCGTGCATTATAACGGTAAAAGATTATATGAACTTGCCAGACAAGGAAAAGTTCCTGACGATATACCATCAAGAGAAATAACCGTTTATAAAAATGATATATTAGATTTTGATTATGAAAATCAAATTTTAAAGCTGGATATAACGTGTTCAAAAGGCACATATATAAGAACAATAGTAAATGATATCGGAAGTGAGTCCGGTTATGGGGCAATAATGTTTGAACTTATAAGAACAGAATCTTCCGGAATGAAAATTGAAAATTCACTTTCTTTATCTGAAAATACCACAATTAATGATATTGAAAAAGCGCTTATAAATCCTTTAGACTTGCTTCAAATGACTAATATTCAAATAGATAATGCAGAATATAAATTACTTGCAAACGGCAGGTCTTTTAAAAGAAATATTGAAGAAGGTTATGTATTATTAACACAAAATAAACGGATACTGGCACTCGCATACGCCCGAACAGGAATAATAACTCCAAAAAAGGTATTTATATGAAGAAATTTTTAATGGTATTAATCTTTTTAGCGGTTCCTGTATGGTGTTATGCCGAAGAATTGTACACATGCCCCGAAATAAATATAAATCTTTATGAAAACGAAAGCTTTTATAACAAAATAACCGGAAGAAATTTTTTAGCGAAAAAAATAACTGAAATTGCGATACAAAAAGAAATTCAAGACGAACTTCAAGCCAAAACAAAAGCTCAAATTGAGATGTACAATGTAAGAAGAATGAAAAACGGCGAATTTAAAAGACTTAGTATTGAAGGCAGTAATTTAAAATATAAGGTAATGAGTTTGTCATCATTTTCTGCTCAAACAATCTGTCCTTATAATAGAGCAATATATAAAAATGGCAGACTTTTTTATCCGTACGATATGCCGTTTAAATTTGATTCTGAAATCACAAATAATGATATAAAAAATATACTGGAATCGGAGGAGTTTCAAAAAGAATTAAACAGTAATGTTTTATTAATAAACGGCGCAGAAGGGTTGAAAATACTACAACCGGAGGTAGAAATTAAAGAGAATAGAGTATATTTTACAATTCCGATTAAAACATTTCTTACTTCAAAACCTGTAAAAGTTAGGTTTAATGCAGATATTAAAGATGAAAATAATAAAATAGTGTTAAAAAATATCGCTTTTTCTTCAAATCGTAATATAATAGAAAGAGGCTTATTAAGCAATCTAACAGAAAAAATAAATCCAATTTCTTTTCCGGCAGAAAAGTTAAAAGGGAAATACTGTAAAATATATATATCTAATGCGAGAATAGACGGCAGCGTTATAAAGGCTGAAGGAATTTTTATAATAAATAAAAACTATAACGGTGATGAATGAGTAATTTTTCAAAAATAGTAATAATAATACTTTTAGTGCTTTCATTTTTTTTCATAAAGGAAAAATACGGGAGCAGTATCAGTAATGTAATTTCATCGTTAAAATCCTGGAACAAAATAGAATTACCTGATAAAAAACCGGTTCGGCAGCCTTCTGAAATTGTTCATAAACCCGTAAGTCCAAATGAAGCAGGTACAGAGCCTATAGAAAAGGAAAAAATATATGTATATTTTCTTGCTCTGGACTCAAATGCAAACGTAGTATACAAAAAGGTGGAAAGAGAACTTCCTAATGGCGAAGATAAACTTGAATATGCAATAAAAGAATTATTAAAAGGTCCCGGAATTATAGAAAAATCAGCAGGGGCTTACAGTGAAATACCACACTCAACAAAGCTTTTATCAATAAGGAATAACGGTAATAAAATAATAATAGATTTTAGTTCTGATTTCCAGTACGGAGGCGGAACTGACAGCATTTATTCAAGAATGATGCAGCTTATTAAGACTGCACTATCAAACACCAACAATAAAGAG
>JAJQFK010000084.1 GCA_021201175.1 Candidatus Gastranaerophilales bacterium
TCTGTATACTATGTATTTTTCTTTATATTTAGTAAATTCTATAAATTCTTCATTTGTTAAACCAATCGGACATTTTTCACTTTTGAGTTTATTAAGAGTTTGTTCGCAGTTTAACTGCTGCATAATTACAGGCTGCAAACGATTATTTGATGAAAAATATCCAAAACTTTTAAGAATAAGTTCCTTTGCCTGTTCCAATTCCAAATTTTGCAACAGATTTAACACCATTGAATATCCCGGCGAAAATTGACTTTCTAACGGATTCGATGAACTTTTCACCAGTTCTGCCGCCTCCTCGGGAGATTGAAACTGCGTTCCCATTATTACAACATAACCGACTTTATCCATTCCCCGCCTGCCGGCTCTGCCGGACATCTGCAAAAATTCATTTGCACTTAGCATTCTGTGACCCGAATCGGTTCTTTTACTTATTGCGGAAATTACAGTTGTTCTTGCCGGCATGTTTATTCCGGCGGCAAGTGTTTCTGTTGCAAATACTACTTTTATTAATCCCTTTTGAAATAATCTTTCAACAAGCAATTTCCATGCCGGAAGAAGTCCGGCGTGATGAGAAGCGACTCCATTATACAGATATTCAATATTTTTATTATTTTCAAGATACGTATGCTCTTTTACAAATTCTTTAATTTCTGCTCTGATTTGATTTGCTTCTTCCGGTGTAATGAGATTTAACTCCGAACACTTTTCCATATTTTCATCACATTTCTTACGTGAGAAAGTAAAAAATATAGCCGGAAGCATTTCTTTTGAATGTAACACTTTTACTACATCTTTTACAGTATTTCTTTTTTTTGCTTGTCTTGAATGAAAATTTAATTTTTTTTCGGGTTTTATCCTGCTGTTTAATTTTCCGTCCGGAGTTAAAAGCGGCAATATCTCTGTCGGTTTTGAAGAATCAAAATAAAAATGACGTAAAGGCACGGGGCGAAAATCGGTATATATGTGTTTTGTACCGGCATGGACAGTATTTATCCAGTCGCATAACTGTTGTGAATTAGCAACAGTTGCGCTCAATGCTATAATTTGTATATTTGAAGGACAGTATATTATACTTTCTTCCCATACTGTACCCCGCTGTTCATCGTTCATATAATGAACCTCGTCAAGAACAACATATTTAACATCTCTGAGATTATCTTTTAACGAACCGAAATTTGTATTATACAGCATATTTCTGAATACTTCGGTGGTCATAACCACAATCGGCGCTTCCCGATTAATTGACGTATCCCCTGTAAGAAGTCCTACATTGCCTTCCCCGTACTTTCTGCCGAAATCATAAAACTTTTGGTTTGATAAAGCCTTTAAAGGCGTAGTATAAAATAATCTTGTATTTTCTTCTAAGGCTCTATGTATAGCGTGTTCAGCTATACAAGTTTTACCCGCTCCGGTTGGCGCACAAACAACAATACTTTTTTTATCATCTATGCATTTAACCGCTTCTTTTTGAAAGTCATCAAGTTCAAAATCAAATTTAAACAATTTTTATACCTTACTTAATACATGTTTATTATCATAATCAATTCTGCCTATTAATTTATTAAGGCGTTTTGCAACATCTTTAAACATTGGAATGTTAAGACTTTGTGCCCCATCAGATGAAGCATTTTCCGGATCGTGATGAACCTCCATCATAACTCCGTGCGCCCCCACAATCAAACCTGCTTTTGACATCGGTTCTATTAAGTAGCGTCTGCCTGTTCCGTGACTTGGGTCAACTATTATAGGAAGATGGGATAATTTCTTTATTACGGGTATTGAAGTTATATCAAGCGTGTTTCTTGTTGCTGTATTATCTACGCCCTTTATCCCTCTTTCACAAAGAATTACCTTATCATTTCCGTTATACATAATATGTTCCGCGGCAAGAAGGAACTCTCTTATTGTTGCTGCTGCACCTCTTTTAAGAATTACAGGTTTATTACATTTCCCGACAGCTTTAAGTAATTTGAAATTTTGCATATTTCTGGCGCCTATTTGTATAACATCAGCATAATTACAAACCAAATCAATATCCATTGTATCCATTAATTCCGTTACAACGAGTAATCCGGTTTTTTCTCTTGCAATTGCCAGATATTCAAGCGCTTTTTCTTCAAGCCCCTGAAAATCATAAGGTGAAGTTCTTGGTTTAAACGCACCGCCTCTAAGAAAGTGGCAGCCCATTTCTTTTGCCGCCTCTGCGACTCTGAGTAATCCGTCTAAATCTTTTTCTACACAGCATGGACCAACAATTAAAACAGGTTTTTCACTGCCGCCTATTCTCACTCCGTTTGAAAATTCTATAACGGTATCTTCCTGTTTTCCTTCTCTTGAAGCCAGTTTATAAGGTTCTTGTATAAGTTTTACACTTCTTACCCCTTCATAAGATTGGAAAGAATGCGGTTCTATAAGCCTTTTATCCCCAATTGCAGCAATAACCGTCATTACATCTCCATGATTTAATACGGTCTTAAATCCTTTATTATGCAATGCCTTTACAACTGTATCTATTTGCTGATTTGTAGCGGAAGGCTCCATTATTATTATCATTTTCTTTCCTTTCTATACTGCCATTTCAAGTTCCGGATAATTATTATCACCGGAAATTATTTTATCGGAAACACAACAGTCTATTACACAATTCGGCAATATTACCGAATTTTCTATTGTTACATTATCTTTTAACACTACATTATCCCATATAACTGAATTTTTTATCGTTGTATTTTTACCAAAAGTACAGTTATTTCCTATAATACATTTTCCTGTAATTGAACAGGAGGAATCTATACGGCAGCCCTTTCCGATTATATAATCCGAAGTATTTGAATGTATTACCGGTGGCAAACAAGATTTAACCAGACCATCAATTATATCATAATTTGATTTCATATATTGCTCCGGCGAACCTATATCTGACCAATATCCATTCATTTTATACGTATTAATTTTTATATTTCTGCTCATAATAGAAGGAAAAACATTTTTTGCAAAATCATAAAAAGTATTTTCAGGAATAAAATCAAAAATTTTATAATTAAAAATATAAATTCCCGTATTTGCAAGATTTGATTTTGCCTCTTTAATAGCCGGTTTTTCCTGAAAATCGCGTACAAATCCTTTATTGTCAGTCACAATAATTCCGTATTTAATAACATCTTTTTTTTCAATTTCCTTTGTAACTATTGTAGCAATAGCGCCTGATTTTTTATGTGCTTCGTATGCTTTATTAATATCTAAATCCGTTAATCCGTCTGCTGATAAAACAATAAAATCTTCATTTTTTTCAAAAAAGAACTGGCATTTCTTAACGCCGCCGGCTGTTCCCGACAATTCCGTTTCTTTTATAAATGATATATTTATATCTGATGAAGTATTTTTATAATGATTCTGAATATATTCAGCCTTATAATAAGTATTAGCAACGACATTTTTTATGTTTAAATTTTTAATGTGATTAATAATAATATCCATAATCGGAATATTTGCAACCGGAACCATTGGTTTAGGAATAACACAAGATAAAGGTCCTAACCTTGAACCTACGCCTGCCGCCATAATCATTGCTTTTTTTAACATATATTCCACCTGTAACTATTTTTAAAAAGGAAACCTTCCGCCAAAATTCCGAGGGATTTTTAATTTTCCCTTTTTTACTTTCTTTTTTATATCAGAAAATCCTTTCATCATTTGACGCATTTGATTAAATTGAGATATTATTTGATTAACTTCATGAATAGGAATACCGCTGCCGGCAGAAATTCGTCTTTTTCTTGAAGTATTAATCAAAGACGGATTAGCACGTTCTAAAGGAGTCATGCTTGAAATAAACGATTCTATTCTTTTTAGCTGCTTTTCACCCTCTGACGCAATAGTTTCTTTTGCTTCGCGATTTAATCCCGGTATAGGCAGCATTCCTAAAATATTATCAATAGATCCGAACATTTTCATTTGTTTTTGCATATTCAAAAAGTCATTGTAAGAAAATTCCGCTTTTTCCATTTTCTTTTCAAATTCTTTCGCCTGTTTTTCATCAAAGACTTCCTGTGCTTTTTCAACAAGGGAAACAATATCGCCCATTCCGAGTATTCTATCTGCCATACGCTGCGGATAAAAATCATCAAGTGCTTCAAGTTTTTCACCGGTACCGGTCAATTTAACAGGCTTCCCTGCCGCCTGCACTACACTTAATGCGGCACCGCCCCTTGAATCTCCGTCTAATTTTGTAAGAATAATCCCCGTAATATCAAGCTGCGCATTAAAATTTTCCGCAACTCCAACCGCCTGCTGTCCGAGCATTGAATCTATTACAAGCAGTTTTTCCTGCGGCTTAAATGCCCTGTCAATTAAAAGCAATTCCGCCATCATTGTATCATCAATTTGGAGTCTGCCTGCTGTATCTATTATTACGACATTGAATCCGTTTGTTTTAGCATATTCAAGCGCATCTTGCACAATTTTTTGCACATCAGTAACATTATCAATTGTAAAAACAGGGGTTGATATTTGTTCTCCGAGTGTTTTCAGTTGGAGTATTGCTGCGGGACGATATACATCTGCCGCAACCAACAGAGGATTTTTTCCTTCTTTTTTTAGTTTTACTGCTAATTTTGCCGCTGACGTTGTTTTTCCGGAGCCCTGCAACCCGAGCATCATTATGATAGACGGGTGTCCTGAAAGATTTAACGGTGTATTTTCTTTCCCCAATATATTTACAAGTTCATCATGTACAAGTTTTATCAACTGCTGTGACGGGTTAACACCTTTTATAACTTCTTCTCCCAGTGCTTTTTCTTTAAGGGAGGTCATAAACATTTTAACAACTTTTAAACTGACGTCAGCATCTAATAGTGCGCGTCTTACTTCTCTTATAGCCTCTTGCATATTTTCTTCTGTTAATGAAGAATTACCCGAGGCTTTTTTTATTATTTCTTGTAATTTATCAGATAAATTGTCGAACATAACAATTAAATTTTACTATAAAAAAATCCTTAGAACTTTAATTATGAAAAATTGTATTACTTCTTTATAAATCGTCCGAACAATAAAGTCGGTTATGCAGAACTGATAAGTTGAGTATAAATATTCAACGTGCCTATAACGTAGTGAATAATCAATGTTCGCGAAACAATGGCGGAGCGGGTGCTGTCTTGAATTTCGCTTTCGGCACAGCCCCTGCAACCACCTAATGGCTTTGCCAACGGATACAGGCTCACACGCTTCACCTTTAGTTCAGCGGTTCGCTTTGTATCATTACATAAGTCTTACGACTTATTGCATTCGGTCGGGCAACAGCGTCATTGCGAGAAAATCTTTGATTTTCGTGGCAATCTCTTACTATATTTTGTCTAGACCGCTTTGGTTGAGCGTTACAATTGATTAATGAACGAAGTTCTACGGCACAAGTTTTGTGA
>JAJQFK010000173.1 GCA_021201175.1 Candidatus Gastranaerophilales bacterium
TACATATTTTTTAAAATCTCATGATTATAGCATAAGAAATATATCGCCGTTGCTTGCGGATTCAAAAAATTTGAGTCTTTTATTTTGGATTATACTTATTCCCTTTTTTATAATTTTTATTAAGGCATTTTATGATTATATTATTGCATTCTGTGCGCTAAATATAATGTTTTATACAGTTTCCGGCAAAACAAGAGTAAAAAATATAGATTTTTCTTCTCATAAATCGGTAATTCAGCGTAAAATATTTCAATATATTCTTTTGATGTTATATGTGACATTAATATTGATTATTCCGCCTTTAGTTCTCTGGCTGTTTATATGTCTTTCTTTTCAAGTGTTTTCACTCGAACCGGAAAGTACAGCCGCAAAATCTTTATCAAGAAGTGTTGAACTTATTAAGGGGAATATAATTCCAACAATTATTATGCTTGTATTATGTTATATTGCAACTTATTGGTTTCTGCCGGAAATGTTTATTTGGGCTTCGGAAAAGGTTTCTTTAAATACTTTCCTTGTACAGTGTTTTGAGCCGTTTTTCGGCATGCTTCCTTTAGATTACTATAATGATATATTATCGGTCGTAAATTATAGAATTGATACGGTGACATTATCCCGTAATACTGTTGAATTTCTGATTTCATTTATAATTATAGGTTTTACGCTTCCGTTTAGATGTTGTTGTTTTACTCAAATGTATAAATTATATGATTCGGACAGAATTAAAGAATTTTCTAAAGAATCCGATGAAATAATCAAAAGGGCTGCCGGTAAAAAAAGAAAGAACTAAATAGGATTATGTTTCGGTGCAAAAAGTGTAAATCAATTGATAAATTTGAACTTATGTTTAATCCTGAATATAAAGGAAAAGGAACTTTTGATGTTAATTATACAAAAAATCATGATATAAAAATTTACGTGGACTGATATACGTTTATTCCTGATTTAAGATTTATGAACAACCATGCTGTATGCCGATACTGCGGTAATATTAATTGCTGGGATTATGAATAATTATTATGCCTTTTTCGTTTTTTTTACTGCTAATAAGGAATTTTTAACCTTGTTACATTTCTTAATTTTTTTAAATTTTTTAAATTTTTCTAAAGTTTGAAAAATTTGTGCCGTAATAATAACCATAGGTGTGTAATTAAAGGTTAAAAGGTATGTCTGTAAATTTTAATTCTGCTAATCAATATAATATAAATTCTTATGATATTCAGACAAATAATGAATACGAAACAGATATGCAGGGAGAGAATAGCCTTTTTGAAACTTCATCGCAAACCGGCACAACTGTTTATTCAAGTTGTGATGTTAATAATTTAAGTACTAACGATATTGAATTAATAAAAAAAGAACTTGAAAGGGAAATTGAAGAATCAAAACAAGAACTTCAAGACTCTAAAACAACAAAAGGGTGGTTTACAAATATTACAGATAGTGTTGCCGGTTTATTTGGCAAAGGGGATAAAGGTAAAGAAAATACAATTACAGAAAAAGAAGAATTACTGGAAAGTCTTGAAGATAACTCTGAAAATATTTCAGAAGTTTATGCAACAATAACGGGTAAATCTTTAACTAATGAAGAATTATCAAATCTCCAAACAAGTGATATTATTTCCGCCGGTTTAAATGATGAAGAACAACAAGCAATAATAGCAGAACTTGAGAATGAAGTAAATGAAATAGAAGAAAATTTTGAAACAGCACAAAATTCAAACGGGTGGATAAGCGGAAGTTGGGATAAATTTAAAAATTGGACAGGTATCGGAGCAAGTTCTAATAAAACTCAAACGGAAATTAATAATTTAAAAACCCAGCTTGAACAATTAAAAAATGGAGAAACGGATTTAGCCGAAACCTATAAAAATATTACAGGAAATGATTTAACAACAGACGAACTTACATCATTTATAAATGGTGATACAACCCTGAGTGATATATCTAAAGCCGGTGAATCATTAGATAAATATACAGAAGGTCAAAAAATGGTTGTTGATACTGTTGCGGATATGGCTTCCGGAATAGTTGCAATCGCTGCAACTGTAGCAGCTCCATTTACCGGAGGTACTTCATTATTAATTGCTGCCGGAGTAGGTGCAGGGCTAAAAACTGCTATAAAAGCCAGCGATTGTATCGGCAATGAAAAAACATATTCTCTTACAGATTTAGGATATGATACTTTAACAGGTTCAATAAATGGCTTAATGGGACCAATTACAAACGGTTTGGGCGGTGTGACAGGTACAGCTTTAACAAAAGCTTGTGGTTTAAGAGCAGTCGAAAGCACAGCAAAAGAAGCGGCAGAAGCAGCCCTCAAACAAGCCGGAAAAGAAATTGCCGGTGAAGTTCTTGAAGAAACTGTTGAACAAAGTGCCAAACAAGCCGGTAAAGGTATATTGAGTAATATATTAGCAAAGCAAGGTGTAGAATATGTTTTAAAAGAAGGTACAGAAGCAAGTATAAAAACTTCATTAGGTAAAGTTGCCTGCTATACAGCTGACATGGCTGTAGATGGTGCTTTGTCCGGTTTAACTGATAGTATTACCAGAGATGTTGGAGAAAATATATTTTATGATGCAGATCATTCTATTGATGAAATTACATCAGACGCTATTTCTGGCACAATCGGAGGTTTGATTGCTTCCCCGATTATAGGCGGAAGTTTTAGATTGGCAACTAATGCCGGTTCTACAGTATTAAACAAAATTAACAATAAAATTACCGTAAGTAATTTATTGCCGGATGGAAGTGCGACAAAATTTTCTCAAGGGGAAACAGGTGATTGCGCATTTTTATCCGTATTTGATGGTTTACTGGGAAATGATACAACTTACAAAACTTTGAAAAATAATATTATGACAAATGCAGATGGAAGTTATATAGTAACTATCGGAAATCAAGCTGTAAAAGTAACAAGAGAATCATTAACCGATGAAGCATTATCTGATACAACAGGTGTTAGATTGTTTGAAGCAGCATATAAACAAATGATGGGTACAGATAGTTTGGATGGCGGTTTCGCCGATGTTGTTGCAGAACAATTTGGACTGAATTCTGTTCATATTGATTCTGATAGTATAACTGATGAAATTTTAGAACGAGTTTCTGGGGAACTGGAAAGCGGCAACGGTATTTTATCGCTCGGAATGAAAGTGAATAGTGACGGAATTGTTGATTCAGATGGTATTTTGCAGCACTATTTTTCTATAAAAAACATTGATACATCATCAAAGACAATTAATTTGGTTGATACTTATGATACCTCTAAAACATTAACACTCTCATTTGATGATGTTAAAACAAGCGGTGTTTCCATTGACGGAGGAACAATTAAAACTACTGACTTACCTAATATAGAAAGAAGTGCAGATGATCAAGAATTTCAAGGTATAATAAAAGCAATTAAAAATAAAATAGGTAAGTCTGAAAATGAAGTATCTATTCAAGATTCGGCTTCTGCTATTGAAAGTGATACACCGGTTAAAACAAAAAAAGGATTACTTTCTAAAATTAAGGATGGTTTTTCATTCGCAAAAAAAGCATATGCAAATGATGAATTTGAAGGTATTGAAGAACTAACAAGTAAATTTACCCCTGACAAAACAAAATTACAAATGTTTTTAATGACTGATTCAGATTACTTAACATATGCACAAAATCATGGAACATTAGATTTAATTTCAGAATTAAGCGAATTAAAAAATAATGGGGCTGCAGATGAAGAAATTATAAATGCGTATCAGCAAATTATTGAATCGTTGGGAACTGGACCAACAAAATATGCACAAAATTTATCCGGAAATGAAACGAAAATGACAGAAATTTTGACTAAATTTAAAGAAGCGGGACAAATTGATGAAAGTGAAATTCCGCTTGTAAAAGAAGCAATAAGAAGAACAAAAAGTAAATGCTCATTTACAAGAACCGATCCAAGTATTTCAAACGATGTTTTGGAGGAAATTCATAATTCTTTTGACAATGTTAATGTTGCTAAAGTTAAGCGATTAAGTGCAGCAAGTGTTGGAGAAACATATTTGGCTACTCAAGATGATGGTACAAATATTGTTGTAAAGATGATAAAACAAGGTGTAACTGATGAATCATTAGATGAAGAAATGAATATGATTTCAAAATTTATTCGGGCAACTTCAGAGGATGGCGCTGAACAAGAAGTTGATGAAATGATAAAAAAATTAGACAATATATATAACTCTTTTCATGAAGAATTAAATTTTGGATTAGAAGCCAATGCTAATCAACAATTAGGAAGTGCTTTAAAGCGTTCTCGAGTTGCAAGCGTAATTGCAGTATCCGATGATAATAGAGCACTAGCTATGAATCTTGCGGAAGGAATTCAAGCAAATAAACTATTTCCCCTATTACAAGAATATTCATCTAATTCAACATTCAGAGAAAATATTATTTCTGTTATTGATGAATATAAGTTAGATCCGAGTTCGTTTAATCTAAATAAGTATACAGATGAAATGGTAAAAGAGTATGCTGAATTATTAAGTAAATATCCGCAGCTTGCTGATCCGGGTCAATTAATGTTAGATTTACCTAAAACACTAACAAATTCTTTTTCAGAACAAATGATGTTTCTTAAAAATATTGATGGAGAATCAGGTGCAATAATGCATGGTGATCCGCATACAGGTAACTTCTTTATCAACTTTGATGATTCTAATAATCCTATTATTGAATATATTGATACAGGAAATGTTGTTAAATCAGATACATCTCAAATTGTAAAAAATTTGAAATTCTTCTTGAGTTATTATACTGGGGATACCCGAGAAATATCTGAATATTTGGTTGATAGCTGTGCTTCTATAGAAAACTCTAAAGGATTATCACGAACTGAATTAGTTAACTATATAAAACAAGAGTTAGATGAAAAAGTATATAAATTTAGTAGTATAACTAATAATAATGTTGGTCAAAGGATTACTAACTTTGGAGAAGTATATCAATCAATGCAAACAATTATAAAAAATCTTAATATGACAATGGATTCTAATATTTCAAATTATCAAAAAGCACAAGGGATGTTTCTTGATGCTATAACAACTACAAATAAATTTACCGGACAATCATTTGACATGGGACTTTTAATAAAAGATATAGCTCCTGCAATAAAAGCAATGAAACAAAATGGAGAAAGTCCAATGCCATTGGTTAAAATGGTACTGTCACAGTTTACTAAAAATACGGAACAAGCGGTCGGCACTATTGGACAATTCAGATTAAATTCAAAAGAAAAAACCGCTGCTCTAAAGAGTGTTTTAAAAGAACTTGGGAAGTAATATAACTTAATACATTAGCAATATTTATAATTCTTGTATTTAAATATAATATGATTATTTCAAATACAGTAAAAAAT
>JAJQFK010000296.1 GCA_021201175.1 Candidatus Gastranaerophilales bacterium
TATATAAAGGACTTTACACAAATATTGTAACTTATCCTGCAGTGAGAAGAAAAGAATGCAGACTAAGATTATGCGTTATGAAAGAACTCACTTATGAACAGATTGACAGGGCAATTGAGATATTAAAAAGTGTATGTGCAAAATACGGGATAATAAAACTTTGAATATTATTCAAAAACAACATTACTGGATTTCGCAACTGTTTCTTTAATTTTTAATAATAAATTCAGACTATCAACCGCCTTTTTAGTTCCTATAATATTTTCAATACTCTTAGAAAATTCCAATGCTAATTCATTCGCACAATTGTATACTTCTTGACCCTTTTCGGTAATTCTGATTTTTTTAACAACTCTGTTCTGTTTAATATCAACGGGGCGTTCAATAAATCCTTTTTCTTCTAATCCTGAAAGTATTTTACTTGTGTGAGAGGTTCCTTTTAGTATCAATCCGGCTAAATCTCTCTGGCATACTTCAGGAAAGCAATAAACAGTATCAAGAATTATAAAGTCATCAAAAGAAAACCTGCCGTTGGCATGTTGTTCAAAATAATCTTCAATTGCAGTACGGCAAATTCTTGCCGTTTGTTCAATAGTATAAAATAAGCTTTGTATACAATGTTTTTTCATATAACTTCACTAATTACTTTATAATTATAACTTACTTCCGACTGATTTGTATAGTCCTATATAATCTATAAACACATCAATTTTTTGGTTCACAGCAAGCATATTAACCGTTAATAAATTTTCTTTTGATTCTTCTAAATCCAACTTAGAAATTATGCCCTTTTCGTATCGTTTCAGGTAAAAATTATGGTCTTTTTCTTCAAATTCCTCCTGCTTTAATGTATTATTAAGTTTTTCGGAATCTTTCTTTATATATAACAATGAATCATTAATTTCCTGAATTGACGTTAAATTTGTTTGTTGATAATTTTCAAGTGCTTTTTCATAGGATTCTTTTTTTAATCTTAAGTTTGCAATTTTTGCCCCGCCTTTGAATACATCCCAAAAAGCTCCGCCTCCTAATGCACTTAGCATTCTCGTTGTATTAAACATTTTCCCGAGGTCGGAAGCATTAAATAATGCAAGGCCTCCTATATTAAAAGTCGGCAGAAATTCTTTTTTCGCTATTCTAACATCTATTCCGGCTCTTTCTAAGTTATGCACGGCTTTTAAATAGTCAGGGCGTTGCTCAATAATATCGGAAGGTATATATTCTGGAATTTTGCCCGTAAAATTAATATTTTGAAATTCTATTCTTGATATTTGGTTCGCATTTTCGCTTGACTCCCCTATTAATGTACAGAACGAATTAATAATTGAATCCCGCTGTTTTTCTAATTCCGTTAATTCCGTGATTGATTCAACATAAGCTTTATTGGCTCTTATTGTGTCGGCTGTAGACGTTATTCCCTGTTCGTGTCTTTTTTTCATCAAGTCAAAGATATTTTTTCTGTGTGTGGTAATTTGTTTTTGTAATTCAATATCTTTATCAAGCTTTACAATATTAAAATAAGTACTTCCTACGGCAGAAGCTACAAGAATATATGAACTTCTTTCATCAAGAAGCGCCATTTCATAATTTTTTCTTGCAAGTTTCGTTTTATCTCTATTCTTGAGAAATAAATCTATTTCATAATTTGCCAATGCCGGAACAGCGAATTGGAATCCGGACTCGGTTGTATTCGGCATTTTTACATAAGCCGGAGCAAATCCCGCAGTTATTGACGGCAATTGATTAGCAAACTGCATTCTTACTGCCTGATAATATTCTTTTGTGGAAATTGTTGCTATTTTTAAGTTGTGATTATAATTTACTGCTTTTTCTATATATTGCATAAGGATAGGGTCATTAAAATTTACCCACCAATCCATATTGACATAATCAAATTTATTTTCAACTTCTTCAACTTTTTGTGTGGCACCTTGAAAAGGTGAGCCCCATTTTTTTGATGACGAGGAGTCATCAAAAAATGCGGGCGATACTAGATTATGTGTTTGTTTACTTTTATTTTTTGATATTTCTTCGATAGCAAAAGCCGGTATTGAACATCCTGCCAAAATTCCGGTGATTATTAATATTGCCGGTATCCTTTTCATATTTCCCCTCATTTTTTTCTTGCAAAATTTATGGCAGTATGTTAGCATAAATCTATGGAAAAATCAATACATTGAATTTTACACACAATCAGCAGTTTGAAAATCAGGAGTTGAATATGGAAGAAAAACATGCCGAAAAAGATAGCACGGAAACAATATCTAAAAAAAGTAAAAGAAAAAAATTTATACTGTTTTTGAGTATTTTAATCGTAATTTTTGGATTAAGTTACTTTATATTTGAATTATATAGTTTTGAAAGTACAGATGACGCTTATGTTGAAACTACCACGGTAAATGTTGCCCCTAAAGTCAGCGGTGAAATAATAAATGTGTATGTAGAAGATAATATGCCTGTAAAGGCAGGAGATTTAACCGCCGAAATTGAACCTGATGATTATGAAATAAAAGTTGCACAGGCAGAAGCGAGATATAACAGAGCTTTATTAAACCAACAAAATGCCAGAGCCAATTTTACCGCATATCAATCACAAATCGATTTGGCAAAACGAGATTTAGAAAGGTATAAATCCTTATATAACGACGGCGCAGTTTCTAAACAGGAACTTGATAACGCACAAACTAAATATGATAATGCAGCCGCTAATCTTGTTAATGCGGATCAGGCAATTATATCTTATTCAGACAAAAAAGTTGCCGATGCGGAAATAAATGAATTAAAAGCTTTAAAAGATCAAGCAGAATTGTATTTATCTTATACAAAAATTTATGCGCCTATTGATGGTACAGTTTCGGGGAAAAGACTGCAAAAAGGGATGTATGTTAATCCCGGTACCGGTTTATTTACTATAGTGCCGAATGAAACCTGGGTTGTTGCTAATTTTAAAGAAAACCAGCTAAAACATATAAAAGAAGGTCAACAGGTTGATATAAAAATTGATACATATCCGCACCATATTTTCAAAGGGAAAGTAGACAGCATTCAAATGGCTTCGGGGGCAAAATCAAGCATGTTTCCGCCTGAAAACGCAGTGGGCTCATTTGTAAAAATAGTTCAAAGGATTCCCGTTAAAATTATATTTACGGATAATGAAGAAATTAAAGACTATAAAATTATCCCCGGAATGTCTGTTGTTCCAAAAGTCCATATAAGAGGTTAGTATGTCTGAAACACTTGAAAATGAACAAAGATGGCAGCCCTCCATTAACCCGTGGCTGATGATTGTTCCTGTTATTTTAGCTGTATTTATGTTCGCTTTGGATGAAACTATTTCCAATGTTGCACTTACATATATTGCCGGTTCGTTTTCGATAAGTCAGAATGAATCAATCTGGATTGTAACAAGTTATTTAATAGCCTCCGGTATTATTATTCCTACTGTTGATTTCTTCTGTAAGTTAATGGGCAGAAAAAAATTTTTCATATTGTGTCTTATTGTATTTACCGTTGCTTCATTTATGTGCGGAATATCTCGCTCTATGGGAATGATAGTTATAGCAAGATTTATACAGGGGCTTGGAGGGGGAAGTATTCTTCCTTTGTCACAGGCAATAATTATGGAAAGTTTTCCGCCCGAAAAAAGATCACAATCTATGGGTATATTTGGTTTGACTGTCATATTAGCACCGACAATTGGACCTATTGTCGGCGGTTGGATTACTGAAAATTGGTCATGGCCGTGGATTTATATGATAAATGTTCCTATTGGAATTGTTGCAGTAATAATGACTCATAAATTACTTGAGGATCCTCCGTATGCACATAAACAGAAAAATGTTACCTGTGATTATTGGGGTCTGATATTTTTATCCGGATGGCTTGTATTATTACAAATAGTTTTAGATAAAGGAAATGATGCTGATTGGTTCGGTGCTGCATGGATATGTTGGATGACCTTTTTCTCTTGCATATTTGGAATACTGTTTTTTATATCCCAATTTAAAGGGAAAAATCCTCTTGTGGATTTAAGAATATTAAAAGACAGAAACTTTTTATTCGGTACTATTGCACAGGTCGTTATGATGGCTGTATTTTTGGCTTCGGCTGCATTATTGCCGTCTATGCTGCAAGCACTTTTAGGATATACTTCTTTACTGTCGGGGCTTTCTATGGGGTCAAGAGGATTGGGAAGTATTATTGCTATAACAATTTATACTGTAACCGCAAGATTTCTGGGTAACAAATTATATGCTATGATTGGAATTGGTTTGATTGTCATAGGCGGAATATTTTTTGGAATGATTAATCTTCAAATAAACCTGCAAACTATTGCGTTCCCGAATGCATTATTTGGAGCCGGCATGTCTCTTGGTATGACAACACTTATGACATTATCCTTCTCATCTTTGAAAAATGAACAAATGACAAATGCCTCCGGACTTCAAAATTTATTAAAAAATATTGGAGGGGCTATTGGTACTTCTTTATCTACTACACTAATTTCCAGAAGTTCTCAAAAACATCAAATTATGATGGTTGGAAATTTAGATGACTTAAATAATATTTTTGCTCAAAGAATTACAGAAATGTCACAATTTTTTTCCGGATTCACTTCTGATATCGGTCAAACGGTTTCAATGGCAAAAGCTCAAATATATAATCAATTAATTATGCAATCACACTTATGGGCATATATTGATACATTTAGAGTATTTGCTGTAGCGTGTTTGATTGTTATTCCGCTAATTGCATTTATCAAAGTTCCGAAATACGGAAAATAATTTCTCGTTCAAAATATTATAAACACCGCAGGATTAAGCTAATAATTGATTTTTTAATCTGTCAATTACACTTTGCCAGTGTCCTTGTTTTGTTTGTTTAAATATTTTAACGGAATCATACCAGATAGTTTTATCATCATCCTTGAACCACCTCCATTCAGGATTATTGGGAAGTAATAAATATGTTTTTACCCCCAGTGCTCCTGCTAGGTGCACAATTGAAGAATCAATTGTTATGACTAAATCTAAATTTTTTATTATAGCAGCAGTATCATCTACATTTTTTATATATTCACTGCAATCAGTTATATTGTATTCTTCAAAGATTTTTTTTGTTATTTCATCTTTTTTTACAATATCCAGAGAATAAAATTGCATATTTTTCATTTCAAATATTTTAGAGAAAAAAGAAATATCAATCGAGCGATTTGGCATAATATTCGGATTCCCTCTCCAAAAAAATCCTATTTTTTTCTTTTCGCTTTTGAATTTATCCAGTTTTGAAAAATATTCTACCTTTTTTTCATCAGCGCAAAGCCAGCCCTGCGAATTTGGTATATGTGAAAAATGTCTTTCCATATTGTATAATAGG
>JAJQFK010000029.1 GCA_021201175.1 Candidatus Gastranaerophilales bacterium
CTCAAAACAAGCAGCTTGAGAAGAAAAACAAAGAACTTGAAGAACGACTTCTCAAGGTAGAAAAGGTATTGGGCGAATAACTTTTCCCAATAATCAAAATACAATATTTCTTTCAGCCGGCATGCCGGCTGTTTTTTTATACAATCCGGTGCCGGTATTTTTTCGTGCTGTCTTTGCGAGTTTTTTGAACCGGCATGAGTTTATCCGGTCGGCGCAAAAAAAGTCATGTTCAGATTTTCTATAAATATGAAAGTATCTCAAATAATATCTGTAACTCCCGCATTTAATTTCGCCGGCAACAAAAAGCATAATAATGTAATAAACAAGGTTTTCGGTGAATTAAAAGCTGATGTTTTTACTCCCGGAGAAAATCATAAAAATGAAATATTATCCAAAAATATATTATCACAATGTAAAAAATTTAATATTTCGGACTATAAAAAACTTACAGATATTGAAAAAGAGGCGCTGACAAAAACAAGTAACTTCAAAATAATTAAAGCGGCGGAATCAAATTACGAATTAGGTTTAGTATTAAAAAAATATTTGGATAAAATATACGGAGAAGATAAATATGTATTTGTTTCAATAGGTACATCTCCTGCCGGTTTAGCAAGAGTGTTGGAATTTTCCGGTACTCAAACAAAATATCTGCCCATATCAAAAATCAGGAAACCGGATTCTATGAAA
Source organism: Candidatus Gastranaerophilales bacterium (assembly GCA_021201175.1). Taxonomy (GTDB): domain Bacteria; phylum Cyanobacteriota; class Vampirovibrionia; order Gastranaerophilales; family Gastranaerophilaceae; genus Avigastranaerophilus. The sequence continues at coordinate 691 of JAJQFK010000029.1, forward strand.
TTATCTGAATATAAAAACGGAGATATGAAATTAAAAAATTACGGAGATTTTTTAAAAAAACAAAAAATAACAAAGGAAGATATAAACAATTCAGAAAAAAAGTATTTGTTTGTTGATTATGAATCAAGCGGAAATTCATTAAAAAATTTTCAAAAATTATTAGATGTAAATTATGATATTAAAGAAAATGATAAAATAAAATTTTTGAGTTTGAATACTATAATGCAAATGATGTGTACTTCTGAAAGTTTTTCACCGTTTAAACAGGAAAGATTACTTAAAGATATGGATTCATATATGTTTCATTATCTGCAATGCCATTATATTGAAGATTTTGCGGGGATTCCTCATTGTTCAATAAAAAAGTTGGAAAATATTTCATCGCTGCAAAATACGGAAAATGACAATGCAAAAAGATATAATTATTTAATTATGCATTTTCTTGAGGAGGATGGGTTATTAAAAAATAATCCGTTGAATTCAAATACATTGTAAAATTTTGCCCATATTCTTGTTTGTGCTACAATATATGTGTCATGGACTAATTCGTAATAAAGCGAAATATATAAATTTTATAAAAGGGGTAAATTTTGGTTCAACAGAATTTTTTTGAGGATGGGAAAATAGTTCCCGTTAATATACGAGAACAAATGAAACAATGTTATATAGATTATGCAATGTCTGTAATAATAGGGCGTGCGCTTCCCGATGTACGTGACGGGTTAAAGCCGGTTCACAGACGTATTTTATTCGCTATGAATGAATTGGGAATGGCGCCTGATAAACCGTTTAAAAAGTGTGCAAGAATAGTTGGTGAAGTTTTAGGTAAATATCACCCCCACGGCGATACCGCTGTTTATGAAGCACTTGTAAGAATGGCACAGGACTTTTCTACCCGATATTTAACAGTTGACGGGCATGGAAATTTCGGTTCTGTTGACGGTGACGGGGCGGCGGCTATGAGGTATACCGAAGCAAGAATGCATAAAATTACTACTTCAATGCTTGCTGATATTGATTGCGAAACCGTTGATTTTGTTCCAAACTTTGACGGTTCATTAGAAGAACCGTCCGTTTTGCCGGTAAGACTTCCTATGCTGCTCTTAAACGGAGTTTCCGGTATTGCGGTTGGTATGGCTACTAATGTTCCGCCTCATAATTTATGCGAAATAGTTGACGGAACAATCGCTTTAATTGATAATCCAAACTTAACAGTTGATGAATTAATGCACCATGTTAAAGGTCCTGATTTCCCGACAGGTGCAAGTATAATCGGTGTTTCTGAAATAAGAAAAGCTTATACAACCGGCAGAGGTTCTATAAAAATGTCGGCAATATCTTCTTTTGAAGAAATTGCAGCAGGCGGAGGACGACAATCCAGAACAGCTATTGTTGTTACGGAAATCCCATATCAGGTTAATAAAGCCGCATTGATTACTAAAATTGCCGAGCTTGTCAGAGATAAACGAATTGACGGCATTTCCGATATCCGTGATGAATCGGACAGAGAAGGAATGCGTATTGTTATTGAGTTAAAACGCGATGCTAAACCGGATGTGGTTAGAAATAATTTGTATAAATTTACTCAATTAACTGCTACTTTTGGTGTGAATATGCTTGCGCTTGTCGGACAGCAGCCAAGATTGATGAATTTACTTGAAGTCCTTAATGAATTTATTGAACACAGAGTTGAAATAATTACAAGAAGAACTCTGTTTTTCCTCAAAAAGGCAAAAATGAGAGCGCACATATTAGAAGGTTTATTAATAGCACTTGCAAGTCTTGATGATGTTATTGAACTGATTAAAACTTCTAAAACCGCTGATGAGGCACGATTGGGCTTAATGTCAAAATTTGGCTTAGATGTCGATCAAGCTAATGCAATTTTAGAAATGCAGTTAAGACGTTTAACCGGATTGGAACAGGATAAAATCAAAGCTGAATACGATGAATTAAAGAAGAAAATTGAAGAATATAACGAAATTCTTTCAGACAGGCAAAAGGTTCTGGAAATTATAAAGACAGAATTGAAGGAAGATAAAGAAAAATACGGCGACGAAAGAAAAACTCAAATTTTACCTGAAGCTGATGAAATGACAATTGAGGATTTAACTCCGAATGTTCCAATGGCTGTATTTATTACCCGTCAAGGTTATATAAAACGTATTTCTTTAGATGCATTTGAACGCCAGAACCGTGCCACCAGAGGAAAAGGCGGAATAAAAACAAAAGAAGATGATGATGTCGGACATTTCTTCACCGCAATGATGCACGATAAAGTATTATTCTTCTCAAATAAAGGTACTGTATATAGTTTGAATGTATACGATTTCCCCGAAGGTTCAAGACAAGCTAAGGGGCTGCCGATAATAAATGTACTTCCTATTGAGCAAGATGAACAAATTACGGCGGTTGTTCCGGTTTCTGATTTTAATCCCGAATCTAATTTGATAATGCTTACAAAAAAAGGGTACATCAAAAGAATAGGACTTGATAATTTCGCAACAATTAGAAAAAACGGCATTATAGCAATAGGACTTGAAGAAGGCGATACTCTTAATTGGGTTAAACAGGCTAATAATAGTGATGAAGTATTTATTGCAACAAGCTGCGGTATGGCTATTAGATTTGCAATTGACGATTTAAGACCTTTGGGCAGAAGTGCAAGAGGTGTTAATTCTATGAAATTAAGGGATGCTGATACTATAATAGGGTGTGATATTATTCCAAGAAATTTTGATGCGGATTTATTGGTTGTTACATCTGACGGTTTTGGAAAACGCTCTAAAATGTCTGAATTTAGGGCTCAAAATCGAGGCGGTATAGGTCTAATCGCTACTAAGTTTAAATCCTCCGCTTCAAGACTTGTTGCACTTACAGTCGTTGAAGAAAATGACGAAATTATGGTTGTTACACAAAATGGTATAGTTTCCAGAATTAAAGCAAGTGACATTTCTCGTCAGGGCAGACCTGCAACAGGAGTAAGAATCCAAAACTTAATGGAAAATGATTCGGTTATGGCTGTAAATAAGATTGTTGTAACTGATACTAACACTTCCTCCGGAAATGATATTAATGAAAATGTTGAACAGGCAATACAAAATAGACTTGGAGAATTGGATAATGAATAAAATTATTTCTACGGAAAAAGCGCCTAAAGCTATAGGTCCATATTCGCAAGCATATTTGGTTGAAAATACACTATACTGTTCGGGGCAAATCGCAATAAATCCGGAAACTAATGTATTTATCGGCGGATTTATAGAAGAACAAACAGTGCAGGTTCTTAAAAATATATCTGCGTTGCTTTCTGCGGCAGGATATACTTTTAAAGATGTAGTTAAAACAACTTGTTATCTGGCTGATATGAAAGATTTTGCCGTATTTAACAGTATATATGAAGAAGCATTTGTATCAAAACCGGCACGTTCCTGTGTGGCAGTTAAAGAACTTCCAAAAGGTGCTTTAGTTGAAATAGAAGTTATTGCGGTTAAATAAAAAAATGAAATTGATTATTCAAAGAGTTAAAAGTGCTTCTGTAACTATAGATTCGAAGATTTTTAGCCAAATTTGCCGCGGGTATTTGGTATTATTTGGAGCTGAAAAGGGTGATACAAAAGAACAAGCGGTCTGGCTTGCAAATAAATTGGTAAATTTGAGATGTTTTTCAGATGAAAATGGAAAAATGAATTTATCAGTAAAAGATGTTAGTGGTGAAATTTTAATTGTATCCCAGTTTACATTGTGTGCGAATATAAAAAAAGGAACCCGTCCTTCTTTTGATAATGCAATGCCGCCAGATAGCGCAAATGAGTTATATGAGTATTTTATTTCACTTGTAAAAGAACAAGATATTACGGTAAAAACCGGTGTTTTTGGCGCCCACATGGAAATAGGATTGATAAATGACGGACCTGTAACATTTATTATGCAATCACAACAAAAGGAATAGTTTATGTCGGCAATAAAAACTTTTTTTAAAGATATACTTAATCATCCTGAGATTATATTGGTTATAATTGGGTTAATTATGGGTAGTATTATGTTATTAATCACTCCTCCGGGAGAAGTCCCTGATGAACCTTGTCATTTAAAGCGTACAGCGGAAGTTGCGGACGGGGTATTTTTTTCTTTAAAAGCCGTTGCCACATCTTATGATGATTCATTCAAAACACTTATGGAAAAACATAATTTTGATTATCCGTTATCTAATGAATTTCTTAGTGAAAGTAGAATGTCTTTTATTATGTATATACCCTCTGCATTAGGAATTAAAGCTGCAGATTTAATATTACACGATACACAGGTAATGTTTTATTTCGGAAGGTTGTTTAACTTAATAAGTTATATTTTATTATGTTTTTTTGCAATTAAAATAACCCCTGTATTTAAATATCCGTTTATGTTTTGTGCGCTTTTGCCTATGGCGCTGTTTGAAGGAATGAGTGTTAGTGCTGATTCATTTAATAACGGTTTCGCTTTTCTATTTTTTGCTTTTATTTTTAAATTAATATTTGAAAAAAAAGAACTAACAAAAAAAGATTTTACAATTTTAACTATATTTACAGTAATCGGAGCATTTTGTAAGGGGTTGATAGATCCTATCCTTCTATCAGTATTTTTTGGGGGCGGGGTGGTGGGGTGGGGGGGGGGGGGGGGGTGGGTTGTGTTGTGTG
>JAJQFK010000011.1:0-2440 GCA_021201175.1 Candidatus Gastranaerophilales bacterium
TCTACGGCACAAGTTTTGTGAAACTTTTTTAAAAAGTTTCCCCGTCCGGAGGACATAATATTTATTCATGCAATAAATCGCACGCTAAAGTAAAAATTTTTAATTATGTTTCCGCCTATACTGCATTAATTTAACAGCCTTCTTCTTGTATACCTGTCAACCTTTTTTTCAATTCCGGTAAATATTTTTGAATAACATAATCTTGTGTTGTTTTTTCAAAATTTACAGCTTTCGGGCTGAATTCCCGTTTCTTTGTTTGATCCGCATATCCCTGATTGCATTTATTTTGATATTCTTCTAAAGACTTACAATGATAGTGGTTTATTCTAATTTTATTGACTGAAATATATTTTGTAGAAGCAAAATCGTGAGAATGTATTTTCTCAAAATTTTCAGTAACAGCAAGTTTATCTTTTTTGTACTTGAAGGCATGCGGGTTGATAAGAGCAATAACTTCGCGCGGATTAATAATAGATTTTATAGTGTGACTTCCCCCCCCCCGCATCTTGTGTAGGATTCTAAGACACCGGTTTCCGGTTTTTTCACGTGTCCGTTACTGTCAAACATTACCCAGTTAACTCCTACTGCCGGATATTTTTCATAATCTTTTAAGAATTCCTTAACCGAATCTTTTTCAACAGGAACAATATACTCATCAAGGTCTATTACAGCCAGCCATCTTGTTTGGTTTTTATATTTATAAATAGCATCAAGATACGCCGGAAATTGCATACAGGAACCTTCAACATATCTATAAATAACTATACCTTCTTCAATATACGGCTTTAATATTTCCTTTGTATTATCGGAGGATTCGTTATCGTACAAATAAAAACGCTCAACACCGACAAGTCTATGATATTCAATCCATTCTTTAAGATATGAACCTTCGTTTTTCATAATCGCGGCGATTGATAAATAAACTTGGGGCATACTATTTTTTATCAATAAATTATCATCATTATTATTTACTAATGGTCTTGGTATAAACCTCCAACCCATACAAAAGCTCATTTTTATTCCGAAAACAGTAACAACTTTATATTTTTTATAAGAATGCTCATCATCTTTTATACAAAATAATTTTTCCGTTATCATTAAAAACTCCTATTATAAAATTCGGTACGCATAAGACTATATGAAAAATATTTTCCCTTGATTATACCACAACTAAGGAGTACTATGTTATTTTGAATTACTGATACAGTGATTTACACAAACTAAAGTTTTTTTATATTCTGCCGAATATATAAATGTGTGAATGTAATCGGAAAAATTTGTAATGGATGATTTTCATTTAAATAAAATTTCTCAAAAAAATGATGCTGTTCAAGGGAATAAGAAACTCACATCTTTTTATATACCAAAAGATAGGCTTGAACAGGATGTTGTGCAGCTAAAAAAATCAGGACAACAAAAATATTTAATAAATAATGTTACGGATAGACTTAAATCCTTTATTAATAAAAAATCTGTATCTTTTGGTTCATCTATACAGCAGGAGGAAAAGCCTTCCGACGAAGTTTGCAAAAAAAGGCAGGCAGACCTTGAAAATATGGGAGTAAAAATATGTTCCCGCCCGCTTTCCCGCTTGAGCAATGAAAAATATAATAAAGCTTTAAGTCTTATAGGCAGTGTTGATGAAAATTATATCGGATTGCTTGTTAATCTTGAAAATGATTATTTCAGCCGTGTTCCCGAACTATCCGGGATATTTAAAAATCATTATTTCATAAAGGATATTGCAGAACTAAATGATTTTAAATATAATACGGCTTTGAACCATATTAAACAGAAAAAAGAAAAAAATCCCGATAATTTTGATGATGAGTTTTTCTTGTATAAAATTGTTATGGATAAATCATTAGATGATAATCAATTTTTAAGAGCAATTAATATGCTTAATCAGGGATTTGATATTGATAAAATAACGGCAATTGTAAAGGCATCAACAAAAAGCGATAATTGTAATCTTATTGCCGAATATTTGTCACTAAGTACTATAAAAGATCTGGCAGAAAAAAATGTAATAGATGATATTTTAGATTCTAAAAATTTTAATGAACAAACAATGCCATTAATTAAACAAATTAGCAATGCGAATAATTTGTCAGATGATACAAAAAATAAATTAACACAATATCTATTATTGCCGTCTATTGAAAATTTATGCGATATTCCTATATATGATAAAACACTTATAATTTCAAATTTGAAAGATATAATAAACAAAGGAATTATTATTGATGGTAAAAACTATATATTTAATGATGACGAAATAAATCTTCTGCAAATACCTTCATTAATTAAAAATATGGAAAAATCCATAAACTATACTATTACACCTACCGATATAACAGAACAAGAAATGGAAGTTTTTGCTAAAGATTTTCTTGCAAATAATAATAAAAATATAGAAAATACACTAAAATCAACAGAT
>JAJQFK010000011.1:2450-5364 GCA_021201175.1 Candidatus Gastranaerophilales bacterium
GATTTTACACAGTTCGGCAAGCAAGGACTTCCGCTTAAATATTCAAGACAAGAATTTTTAAACGACCTTAATGAAAAAACAATCGGCTTGAGCGAAAAAGAAAAAAACGTAAAATTTAAAAACTTGAAATTACCCCCGTAAAACAAAACAATAAGATAACCGGATACGACGGAATAATAAATTTAAACCGTTTAGATTTAAATAATCCAACAGAAAATGCTATCTATAATAATGCAAACAGATTCATAAAACAAAATGAAGTAATAACCTCTGATGGGAATCTTAATAAGGTAATGAACGGTTTAATAAAAGGTATGCCGGAATTTATCAATATAATAGGAAAACAACAGCACTCAACCCATGATTCCGCTTTAGATATCCATATTTTAAGAGTTTTAAACGGAGTCATGTCAAATCCAAAGTATGAATCACTTCCGAATTCAGATAAAACAATCCTGAAATTGGCTGTCATAATGCACGATATAGCGAAACCCGAAGGTGTAAATGATGCTAATCATCCAAATACATCAGCCTTGTATGCGGATAATATAATGCAAAAATACTCATTTAATGCAATAACAAAGGATAGGATATATGAACTTATAAAAAATCATCACTGGTTAGAACACTACAATCAAGGAATAAATGACTCTAAAGATACGGCAGCTTTATTCAGACATAAAAATGATTATTTAATGTCTAAAATATTTTGTGAAGCTGACTTAAAAGGTATTTCAGATTATATTTATAATTTGTATTCAACACTGCTTTCAAAAGAAAATCAGACTCCGGTTGAAGAAGAAATTAATAATATAAATAAAAACGGTCAAATTATTTTTACGAGTAAGATTATAAAAGATGAATTAATCCCCCGAACCGAATACAAAGGAAAAACCTATAAAGTTATTAACTTTAACGATTTGCCGTCTGATTTTGATTTGGAACAATTTGGTTTTCTCGCCGGAACTACTCCGGATAATTTAAGACTTTTAATCCATACTGCACATACTGCGGAAAATTTGAGAGTTACTAACCATATTTCAGATATCGCAAATGAAAGTTTTTTATGTACTTCACTGGTTTCTTTAAAAGAAAAAGCTACTCATTGGAATAAAAGATTCGGGGTATGTCTTGAAGGTGAAAATGTAAATATTTCAAATGCCTCAACCTCAAATCAAGAATCCTTAGACAAAAAAGATTTTAAAATATTTTCCGATTCCCTTACCAATAAAAATAAACTGTATTTCTATCGGGAAACATTGCCGAAAATGGTAAAGTCTGAATTAAATTTATCTGATGATGAATATATTCAATTGTATAATCAAATATCAGAAACCCGTTATGAATCTCAAATAAAAGATGATGAAATATATCATGCCGGAGATAAACAAATTTCAGGTATGGATATTAAAAATGCCGTGAAAAAAGCCGGTGATTCAATATTACAAAATGAAAAACATAATGAAGTAAACATATATAATCCTAAAACAAAGGCTTTTATTGCCAAAACAGACAGTATACAAGAAATCCCGCAAAGCTATTTAGATTTCGCTTTTGAAAATAATTTACCTGTTTTTATTTTAGGTGCATAGCCCGTCCGAGAAAATGCTCTCTGCACCGGATTATGTTGTACAAAAAAATTTTGTACTTCACCAATTGTACAAAAATGTACAATTTGTTGCATAACTACATATTCCTGTATTATATATTTACATGATAATGTAATTAGTGGTATAATAAAATTACAACCTGAATTTTGTATGGTGGTATGTTGTATTAAAAAATATTCAAGGAAGGAAAAATTCTGACTCATCAAAAGCAATGGCAGATGTACTTGTAAAAAATAGAAAATTTGTAGAAGAAATAATTGAAAATAAATTCAAATACGAAACGGAATTCCGTTTGATACAAGTATTAATTTTACGGATGAAAATTTTCATTACGCATTAGGTAATGTTGATATTAAAGATATACATTTAAATAAACAGGGAGATTTAGATATACTTGTTACAGATATTTATGATTTTAATGAGGGAGAAAAAAATGATTTAGTAAGACTCGGCAGAGAAAGACAGGTAAAAGGAGAAATTATACCGTATTTTATTCTATATCATGTTATAATACCGTCAAAGAAAATAAAAGCGAGATAATTTATGCCGCCTTGCTAATCAAGTTTATGATAAAATATCTGAAAGTGTTGCAGTTTAATTCAGAATTCTGTCTTGAGTTAATTTGTGTTATTACAAGCAGTAATATCTTCTTCAAGCCATACATATGTTTTTGGCAAAATAGTACTAAACGGATTATTTATATCCTTGTAATTTACAGGATTTGAAACATACATATTTAATCGGTTTATTTTATTTTTTATATCTTTAAAATAACTTTTTATATTCATAATACTTCCAACATTATCAGTATAAGTATTTATTCATCGACAAAAAAGATACTTTATGTTAATTGTTTGTATTAAATATAATGCTTGTGTATAATTTAATTTGTAACTATATCAAACAGGCTTTAGATGAAGAAAAAAATATTAATAGTTGATGATACAAAATCATGGCTTGTATTTCATAAAAAATTAATTAACGATTTATATGGTGATTTATTTGAAATTACCACAGCAGAATCTGCTTTTGATGCATTAAAAATTATAAAACATAATATTGATAATCCATTTTGTTTAATTATTACAGATTTACAAATGGAATTTATTAATAATGATGAACATGCCGGTGAATATCTAATAAAACATATAAAAAATTTAAACGCATATTCAAATTGTCCTTTAGTAATTATTTCCGGTGTATTTAATATTGAACAAATAGCTTCTGAAAATCATGTTGATTGTATTTCCAAACAAATGTTAATAAATAATAATCTTCTTTTAAAATATATGTTTGAAAAACTA
>JAJQFK010000290.1 GCA_021201175.1 Candidatus Gastranaerophilales bacterium
GTTTTACGATTATTATGTAAATATTTATTAAGTTTATATTTAAAATAAGAAAATTTTAAACACATTTACTTTACAAATCTGAAAAAAAATTGTATAATCGATATGTTATTAATGTTTCGGCTAGTGTAAATATTGCAAGTTCTTAAATCTTACTTTAAACTTGCATTTTTTTTTGCTATTGGCATAATCCGGTGTTGAGCGCATTTTTCGATGACGAGGAACAAATTCCGGACATTGAATTCGTCTTTACGAGCGTTAGCGAAGCAATCTAGTTTTAAAGATGATAGAGATTGCCACGAAAATCAAAGATTTTCTCGCAATGAAGCAAATGTGCCGTCAGGAGCAAATCAGGTTTGCCACGTTTTACAGTAGTTTAACTTTTGAATATAAAACGTTAACTCAAATTACTTAAAAACTCGCAAAGGCGGTTGCATGTCTAAAATTTTACCTGGTTGTAACATCATTTTCAATATTTTGTCCAAGTTCAAATTCATTTAAGTTTTTTATTGTCAAATGAAGTATTCTGTTCACTGCTTCTTGTGTATCATAAGCAATATGCGGAGTAACTATTACATTAGGCAGATTAAGCAATTTATTATTTATAAGAGAGGTTCTTAAATTTTTTAGATTCAAATTTTCCCCCGGACGTTTTTTGGATATTGTTTCTTCAAATTCAAGTACATCAAGTGCAGCTCCTTTTATTTTTTCATCTAACAGGGCTTCATACAGTGCTTCTGTTTCTATTAATTCCCCGCGCGCAGTATTTATAATTATCGCATTTTCTTTCATTAACTCTATTTTTTCTTTGTTAATAAGATGATAAGACTTTGTATTTAGCGGCGCATGCAAAGTTATAATATCGGATAATTTGCATAAAGTATCTAAATCAACATATTTAACATTGAATTTTTCTTCTAATTGAGAATCCGGATTAGTATCACAGCAAATAACATTCATTGAAAATCCTTTTGCAATTTTAACCGATTTTTCCCCGATTGAACCTGTTCCGATTATGCCTATCGTTTTATTATATAACTCCATGCCAAATGTTTCAGGGTATAAATCGCCGATTTTCAATTCATTTACTCCGTAACAAATACGTCTGACAAGATTAAGCAATATGCCGAAGGAAAATTCCGCTACTGTATAATCACCGTAATGAGGAGTATTAGCAGCTATTATATTGTGCTCCTTGCAATAGTCAGTATCAATATGACTATAACCCACAGAGCGGGTCAGTATTAATTTTAAGTTTTTAAATTTGCTTAAAGTTTCTTTTGTAAGCCTTGAAGCAGTAAATACGGATATTATTTCCGCATTTTCTTCCATGTAGTTTAAATTCGTTTCCGGAGTTAATTCTTTTTCTGTAAAAGCTATATTATAATTTTCAAATAACTCTTTCTCAAAAAAATCACGTTCATATTGTTTTATATCGTAAAAAATAATTGTTCGCATTTGTTCTCCTTGCATAACGTCCGAGAAAATTTCGCTCGACACCGGATTATATATTTATTTATCAATAAATAATAGATTTTTTATCGGTCAGAAAGGCAGTATAGATTGAATAAATATGAAAAAATTCCCGTATAAAAACTATAAAGGTTTACAAATCGGTAAAAAAACTGTATAATATTGGAAAATATATATTATCAGCAGTTTACGAGGTAAAAGAGAATGACAGAACAAAAATATACAGATGCTGAATTTGAAGCACTGCTTGGCAATTATGATTACAGCTTTCAAAAAGGAGATTTAGTAAAAGGTATAGTTTGTTCGTATGACTCTGCCGGAGTAATTGTAGATATAGGCGCTAAAACCGCAGCTTACGTTCCTATTAAAGAAGCTGTTATAGATAGAGCCGTACCGGTTGAAGAAACTTTAAAGAAAAATCAGGAATATGAATTTCTTATTATAAAGGAAGAAGATGAGGATGGAAGATTTTTACTTTCGTTTAAAAAAGTCGCTCTGGCATATAATTGGAGAGAACTTGAACAATTAAAAGCAGAAGATGCCACTGTGGAAGGTGTTGTTGTTTCTTCCGTTCGCGGCGGGGTGCTTGTTGAAGTAAAAGGAATCAGAGGTTTTGTTCCTTCAAGTCATTTAAAATTAAAACCATCCGAAACAGCTAATGTCGGCGATAAACTTGAATTGAAAATTCTTACAATGGATATCCAACAGGGTAATTTTATACTTTCAAACAGAAAAGTTTTTGGTGAAGATAAGGAAGAAATAAGAAAAAATATTTTTGACTCCATTGAAATAGGACAGGTTGTTAAAGGCGAAATAGTAAGAATTACCGATTTTGGTGCATTTGTAGATATCGGCGGAATCGATGCTCTGCTTCCGTTATCGCAAATTTCCTGGAGATGGGTTGATCATCCTTCTGATATTTTGAAATCAGGTGATATTATTAATGCTGAGGTTATTGTTGTTGACCACGATAAACAGCGTATAAGTTTAAGTCTTAAAAATCTTGAAAAAGACCCGTGGCTTGAAGCAAAAGACAAAATTAAAGACGGTGATAAAATTGAAGGAATTATTACCAGAATCAAACATTTCGGGGCATTTGTGGAAGTATTCCCCGGAGTTGAAGCTTTATTGCCTAATAATGAACTTATTGAGTATCAAAATCAAAAAAATGTTATTTTTAAAGTCGGAGATAAAATAAATACTACTATTTTGAAATTTAATCCCGACGACAGAAGAATTAGTTTAAGTATTAAAAATGAAGAATAATGTTAAAAAGATTATAATTTTTTCCGGAAAGCAGTTTTCCGGAAAAGATACCGCTGCTAAATTCTTTCTTGAAAAAATGCCCGACTTTAAACGCATGGGTATTGCTGATTCTATTAAAAATGAATATTCAACAATAACCGGATTAAGTATAGATGAAATTGAAAAAAACAAATCACGTTACCGGAAGGATTTAATTGAACTCGGAAATAAAGGACGGGCAATAAGTCCGGATTATTGGCTTAATACATTATTAGAGTTCCGGGGGAATATCGCAGTTACTGATGTAAGAATGAAACATGAACTTGATGTGTTCAAAAAACATGGCGCTTTTACTGTTCGTGTTAATGCTTCCGAACAACAAAGGGAAAAAAGAGGAATATTAACCGCAGTTAATGATGAAACAGAAACACAACTCGACTCTGTTAATGACTGGGATTATATTATAAACAATGAAGGCAGTCTTAAAGAATTAGAAATACAAATCGAAAATCTAATTAAAAATTTTAATAAATATATGTTATAATCATTAAATGAAATATATATTTAAAAAATCTTCCAATATATTAAAAAATAATCTTATTTTCATACAGCCATTGCTTCTGTTTTTGTTAATTTGTATTACTGCTGCTTCTTATATATTAGCTCCCGCGGGAATTATCATCCAAAAGATAATACTGGCTTTTATTATATTGTTAATGCTTATTATCTTTAGTGCAGGCTGGTTCCATATTAACAAAGAAGGAGTTATTAATTATGATGAAAACGATTCTTTTGAAGTAAAAAGTCAAAAAGCTATTAAGAATTTTAAAACTTTTTTTGAAGGAGTCGGAGCAAATTTTATAAAAACATTTTTAGGTTATATATTTATTTTCGCTCTTTATGCAATTACTTTTTATTTTATGTTAAAAGGGTTTAAGTCAGTATTCGGAATCCCTCAAATAATCCAAAGAATTCCGGAACTCGCGCATGCCGGTACAAATATTGATATAATTAATTTCTTAAATGATTTTTCAGAGTATGATAAAGCGATTTTTTCAATCTATATTATGTGTACAAATATTTTATTCTTTATCTTATGCTTTATAAGTACAGTATATTTTGCGGCTATGTTTTTAAGCGGAACAAATGTGATAGAATCAATGGGGAAAACCATTGTATTTATTATTAAAAATATATGGAACTGCATGTTTATAATTCTGGCTTTATTGGTTCTTTATATTTTACTGAATATTTTTAGTGCAGCTTTAGGGGTAAATTCATTTTCATTTGTAATATTAATAATTTTATTCACAATCTATTTAAATTACGGCATAATTTTGATATTCTGTTTTTATAATGACAAAACAAAAATTAATAGCGATAACAGGTCCGAGTTCATCGGGTAAAACAAAGCTGGCAATAGAAACCGCAAAAGTTTTAAACGGTGAAATTATATCTGTTGATTCAAGACAAATATATAAAGAACTTAATATAGGAAGTGCAAAGCCTTCAATGCGTGAGCGTGAAGGTATTGTTCACCATCTTATAGATATAACAGATATAACACAAGATTTTACCGCCGCAGATTATTGTGATATAGCACAAAAAACCGTTAACGAAATATTATCCCGCGGAAAAACCGTAATACTTGCGGGCGGAACCGGACTATATTTCAGAATATTACTTCAAGATTTTGATTTGCCCAGAGTTGCGCCGGATAATGAACTAAGAAATAAACTTAATGAAAAATCCTCCCAAGAATTGTATTCTATGTTAACGGAATTAGATTGCGAAATCGCAAAAAAAATTCATTATAATAATAAAGTCAAAATAATACGCGCGCTTGAAGTATGTATTAAACTGGGTATTCCTATGAGTGCCGCACAAAAGAAAAAAGAAACACCCTATGAAGTTAAGTGGTTCGGACTTGATTCAAACTCCAGAGAATTTTTGTATTCAAGAATTAACGAACGTACTGACCTAATGATAAAAAACGGGCTTATAGATGAAGCGGAATCACTTTTCAATAAATACGGACAAAATAAAATTTTGATGAGTACAATCGGTTATCAGGAATTTTTCCCTTATTTTATGAATCAACAACCCCTTGATGAAGCTGTAGAAAATCTAAAACAAAATACGAGAAGATACGCTAAACGCCAGATAAGCTGGTTTAAGCAGAACAAGGAAATTCTCCGGCTGGATATAGAAAACTTATCTGTAAACCAAATGTTGAACACCATTATAAATTCTTGGAGTGAATAAGCTGAATTCTGAATTAAACTGCAACACATTGAAATATTTTATCGTAAACTTGATTAGTTGTTGTGTGCAATTTTTTGCATGAATGAATGTTAAAACACCTGTAAAAAAGAATAAGTTTGAACAAAAGCGGAAATCTTTAGTATATGACATATTTAAAGATTATTTAAATTTAAATTTTGTCCTCCGGACGGGGAAACTTTTTAAAAAAGTTTCACAAAACTTGTGCCGTAGAACTTCGTTCATTAATCAATTGTAACGCTCAACCCGAACGGCATAACTCGCACTGCGTGCTCAAACAGATGCCGTTTTGATACTGTTTCGCGAACATTGATTATTCACTACGTTATAGGCACG
>JAJQFK010000121.1 GCA_021201175.1 Candidatus Gastranaerophilales bacterium
AAAAAATGAACTGATACAAGCAGATAAATATTTAACTGAATTGCTAAAAACCCGGGATGTGAGTGATTTAACATATTATGCAAGAGCTTTATATTATTCAAAATTAAATCTTTGGAGTAAGGCTGTTATTGAAATACAAAAAGCATTACAATTAAAACCGGAATCAATTTTGTATAAAGAAGAACTCGCAAATTATTATTATAATTTGCAAGAATTTGAAAAGTCCGGAGAAATATGTAATAAAATTTTGTCTGATAATGATAAATATATTGATGCCTATATACTAAAAACCAAAATATATATTAATAAAAAAGATTATGAGAATGCTTTAACAAATGTGAATAAGGCAATAAAACTCAATGAAAGTTCCGCTGAAGCATATTATCTAAAAGGTCAAATATTATATTTGCAAGAAAATATACAAGATGCCTTAATAAATTATAAAATAGCGGTTTCAATAAACCCGAAACCGGATAAACACTATGCCGCAATTGCTGATTGTTATTATAAATCCGAAAACTATAAAGAAGCTTATGAATACTATAAAGAAGCAGCAAGCATTAATATAACCAATGCACAATATAGATATTATGCAGCAAAATGCAGTATAAAAAACGGAAACGAGCAAGATGCAATAGCAAACTTTTCAATAATGAAAAGACTAAATCCAGCAAATTTATACTATATTCTTGAATATGCCCAATATATGTATAAATTGGGACAAACTAAAAGTGCAATAAATATTTTGGAATCATCAAAAAAATATTTAACCCAAAAACAAGATAAAGATGCTGTAAAAAAATTGTTGATTGAATTTAAAAAAAATAGTTGATTTTTTTTTATGATATGCTATTATAATCAAGTAGTCCGAGGGGGATTAGCTCAATTGGTAGAGCACCTGCTTTGCACGCAGGGGGTTAGGAGTTCGAGTCTCCTATCCTCCAGTTAATAAGACTCATCCGAACACTATCGGATGAGTTTTTTAATTTTTTGAGCGGAATGTCTACAATCTCATTATTTGCATAGTTATACGCAATTGTTACAACATCATCATAGAGAACTACTGTGTTTACAAATGTATCTATTATTTGTTTTTTATAACTTTCTTTATTTGTATTGCCCTCTCTGAATTGTTCAAGCCAAAAAATTACCTGTTCTTTTTTGACCTTTGGAGCTTTGATTTTTAGCGTTTCTATTTTTACTTCACTTTGAAGCTGTGCTTGTCTTGCTTCTAATTCAAGCAGTCTTTCTTTTGTTGTGTCTGTTATTATTCCCTGTTCTATTGCATTCAATATATTTTTAATACTGCTCTCTACATGCTGTAATTCCTTTTGTGCAACTTGGAGCATGGTCTTATCAACATTTTTTTCTTGAAGTTCTGTTATCCTGTTACCAATTGATTCAATAAGTTTATCATCCAAAACAATTCTTTTTGTTGCTTCAACTATAATATCTTCAAACCATTTCTTTTTTACCGATTTTGTTTTACATCCTTTTTTCGCTTTCTTGTTCTGACAGGTGTAATAATAATATGTTTCACCATTTCTGCTTGTGCCTGAATCACCTATGAATGCTCCACCGCAATTACCGTCGTATGCTTTGCCGGATAATAAAAATTGAATATCGTCTAATCTCTTTTTCGATTTTTTATGCTTGTTACTTTCTATTCTTTTTTGCACTTTTTCAAACAACTCCTTTGTTATTATTGCAGGTATAGCATTCTCGTTATAAATATCTTTTAAATCAGGGTCTTGGCTTTTGAATGTAAAAAGTCCTATATGAGTTCCTGTTCTGTTTTGCTTATTTTATCGGTTTGAATTATACAATTTTGAGTAATTTCTTTATTCCCCTGAAGCATTTATTTATTGACCTCTGCTGTTTCCTGTATGTGTTTTTTATTCATTAGCCGGTTTTAACATCTTTACTACATCCGCAAAAAGAATTTCAGCCTTTTTTCTTCCGAAGCTGTTTTGCAGTGCATAATAAACTTCTGTAAGAATTTCAAGGGGTTTTATATTGTTTTGTTGTCTTTTTATTTATATTTACCAAAACAAAACAAAAAACATTACAAATTGTTAATATATTTTCTAATTTCCTAAAGTTTTTACAAAGTATTGCCGAAATATAAATTATCAGACAAACAGGATAAAGAAATGTTAAATAAAATTATTATTCCGGAAAGCAATGTATCAGAAGGAGTCGAATTTTTTCTAAGAGGTGCAAAAAAACGCCGTTCTATGGCGGTTGCAAGCGTCAGACAAGTAAATGCGGATATTTGCGTAAACTTGAAACTCGTTTCAGTTAAATAGTTTATGAGAGATTGAAAAG
This sequence comes from Candidatus Gastranaerophilales bacterium, assembly GCA_021201175.1. Lineage (GTDB taxonomy): Bacteria > Cyanobacteriota > Vampirovibrionia > Gastranaerophilales > Gastranaerophilaceae > Avigastranaerophilus. Next base: position 2,329 of record JAJQFK010000121.1, read on the forward strand.
CCCGTCTTAATAGACGGGCTTTGTGTATTTAATATTAATACAGACTTTGCGCAACATTTAGCGCAAATGGTCAAATTCTCTTTTTTTATAATGATTTACGTTTACATTTTGAACATCTTCTTTAGGCTTGCTAATTATAATTAACACTTCATCTTTGCCTGCCATTTTAAGGTTATTTCTTGCAATAGATTCTAATGTAGTTTCTGAACTATAGTTTTCTATATCGAATTTTAATTGTTGATTTTTATTTAATTCTTCGTTTTTTTTATTTTCAAGCCCCTTGATTTTTGAAATAAAATTAATATTTTTAGAAATATTCTGATATGCGCTGACAGAAAGTTCTATAATACAAATAAACAGCACAAGAGATAGCATAGACCATCGAATTTTTTTTCTTTTAGCCTTTTGGTCTTTGCCGGACGGAGTGTCATTATTTTGAAATTGGTTATTATATTCATCACTCTGCATAGTACTAAAATTATACTCTATATTTTTTTTGTTGTATATAATATTAATCTTTAGATTAATATTATTTTAACCAAAAGACTATACTGTTATAAAAAAAAATTTAATAGAATTATATATACAATTGCGCTAATAATTCTTATATGGGAGATGTATTTGGGGATGCGTTCAAACAACCGTGTAAAAGAAGTAAAAATTGCTCAAAATCAGGAGCTTATTTTAGCCGAACAATACTATAATCAGGCAGAAGAACTTAGATTTAAGAGTAATTATAAAGAATCTGTACAAAAATATCTTTACTCAATCTTAATGAATAAAAACAGTTATACATCATATTTAGGAGTCGCACTTGCTTATAAAAAACTGGGAAATTATAAAAAAGCCGTTTTAAATCTTAAAAAAGCCGAAAAACTCAATCCAAAAGATTTATCTGTTCAAAAAGAACTTGCACTTTGTTATATTATTGAAGGTGATTATCAAAACGGGATAAAATACCTTATAAATACTATAAGAATGGAGCCTGATAATCCTGATATACATATGCAGCTTGCAATGGTTCACGAAATGATGGAAGAAGAAAACATGGCTTTGATGATTTATCAAAAAGTTATAGAAAATCATCCGGAGTATTTAAGAGCATATATCCAAAAAGCTACCCTTTATCTGCATTTAGAAGAATATCTTGATTCTGCCAAAATGTTTAAGGAAATATTAAAAAAGAATCCAAATTATTTTAGAGCATATCTTGGTATCGCGATTTGTTTTGAAAAACTTAATAATATACCGGCTGCAAAAAGATATTACAGTAAATATTTGAGATTCTGTCATATTTGTGAGAACTATAAAGGTGCTGCTGCAAGGTTCAAGGAACTAAAATTAAGAAAATTAAAAAATAATTATCTTAAATTAGTATAATTAATTTGATTATTTGTAATATTTTTGCTAAATTACAAGAAGAAAAGCGTAAATTATGAATAATCAAACTGATATAATTACTATAGGCGAAAGTTTAATTGAACTTTCAACAAGTGAGGATTTAACAACCGCACAAATTTTGAATAAATATTACGGCGGAGATACTATTACAAGTGCAATAGCAGCTTTAAAACTCGGTTCTAAGGTCGGGTTTATATCCAGAATAGGCATGGATTGCTTTAAAAACTATTTGCTTGAAAGCTGGCAAGATGTAGGACTTGATATCTCGCAAGTTAAACCCGTTAAAGGAATAAACGGTTTATACATCGTTTCTAACAATGAAGATTGTAATACCAGAGATTTTTCTTTTTACAGAAAAAAAACAGCCGCTACAAATTTATCTATTGATGATATATCTATTGAATATATTAAAAATACTTCTCTTGTTTATTCCACAGGAATCACTCAATCGCTTTCAATCTCTGCAAGAGAAGCAGTAAAAAAAGCTTTTCAAATTGCGAAGGAAAATAATGTCACTGTCGCTTACGACCCGAATTATACTTCTAAATTGTGGTCAGAAGATGAAGCAAGGGAAGCTTTTGATGAAATTATAGATTTTACCGATATTTTATTTCTTAATACTAAATATGATTCTAATATAGTTATAGAAACTAAATCTATTGACAATACAATTTCATATTTACAAGATAAAGGTATCAGCACGGTAATAATAAAATCTTCCGTTGATAAAGGTGTATATGCGGGGTATCAGGGAAATATTGAATTTATAAAATTCCCCGAAATTAATATTGTTGATGTTACAGGAGGTTCAGATACATTTAACGGGGCAGTTATGCATGGAATTGTTTCGGGAATGTCACCATACAAAGCTGTAAATCTGGGCTGCTGTGCAGCAGGTATTCAAATGCAAAGTTGGGGAGCTGTTAAGTCTATACCTAATAGAGATGAAGTTTATAAAATTTTTAAAGGCAGTGATGAATAACAAATTCTGTATCTCCGGTTATTATGGATTTGATAACTTTGGCGATGAAGTAATATTAAAAGTTTTGATTGAAAACTTAAAAAAATTTAAGTGTCAGCCGGAAATTACTGTTTTTTCCGTTAATCCTGAAAAAACATCAAAATTATACAATGTAAAAAGTGTGCATTCTTTCAAATATTTTGAAGTTATTAATTCTTTATTTCGTACTGATTACTTAATTTCAGGCGGTGGCAGTCTTTTACAGGATTCCACCAGTATTAAAAGTATTATATATTATCTGGGGGTGATTTTTTTAGCTTATTTATTTAATAAAAAGGTTTTGATTTTTGCTCAAGGCATAGGTTCGATTCATAATAAAATTATAGCCAAAATTACTGCTTCGCTTTTGAAAAAGGCTCAATACATTACCGTAAGAGATGAAAATAGCCTTAAATTACTTCAACAATGGGGAATAAAAGCCTCTTTATGTAATGACCCCGCATGGAATATTGAAGTTGAAGTCTGTGATAATTCTATATCTGATATAGGCATTCAGCTTAGACCATGGGCTTCTCTTTCAGATTCGGTTTTATTTGAATTAGAACAGGTTGTTAATAAATATT
>JAJQFK010000135.1 GCA_021201175.1 Candidatus Gastranaerophilales bacterium
ATTTATGGCTTCATATATTATAATTTCATTTTCTGAATCCAATAATTTTTTTATAAGAGGAACCGCCTTTTTTAAGTGAAACTCATTTACTACAGATATTGCGGATAATACCCTCATTTCATTTTCCGATAATTCATTCAACAGCATTTCCTTTTGAGAATTCCAAAATTCCGCCGGTTGTTTTTTCAATAAACTATAAATCGAATTAACTTCATTTTTTGTTTCATTACTCTCATCAAAAACATACTCTGCATTTTCATTAAACAATCTGAATTTAGAAAACGCAGAAAGTAAAATTTGCGCAATTTTGCCGGACAACGGGTTATTTGTTCTATTTTTTATTATCAAACTTTCAATAACATCATAAAGTTCAAACTGAAAAATATCAGACAGCGGTAAAATTTCGCCCAAGCCGGATATTATGTAATCTATTATAAACAGAATGTTTTCATTAAATGAGTTTTCCAATAAATCTGTCAGGCTCACCGCGTATGGGATTTGACCTGCAATATTTTCAGGCATTTTAGATTTAAGCATTGTATCTATTATTTTATCTAACGGATAGTTTCTTGAATAATAAGTGAAAAATTTTACCGCACCCAGACACTCAAAATCGTCATGCGATTCTAATAACTCAAGCGCTATATCATAAGAAACATCATCCTGCATTTGTCCTAACGCTTCTGCGGAATTGGCACTTAAAAACTCATCATCACAAAAGGCATATTTACTTAAAGGTTCAAGTGCTACTGTATCAGGTATATAAGCAAAATATTTTGCCGCATAACTCTTTTGTGCATTTGTACCCTTTTCTAACAGTTCAAATATATCATCAGTTAAATCTTGATTAGCATGTTTTGCCAGTATTGAGGCAAATAAATCATCGTAGTAGGGAGAATAAACTTCAAAAAATTTTAATAAATTCATAAAGTTATTTTTATGAACTGCTTTTTCAATTCTTTTATTAACGTTGTTTCTAACAAAATCGAATAAAAAATCGGTCTTATTCACAAGCAGCTTAAATAATTCTAAATCTGCATTATTTATAAGATAACACGCTGCTGTTTGAGCCTCGTGCTCGTTCTTTCCAGTAAGATTTTTTAATAAATTTTCTAAATTTGTCATAAATTAATTATAAATTTAAAATTAATGATTGACAAGAAAAAACTCCGATTTAGTTTCGGAGTTTCTTCTTAATTTTAATGTTTTAATGACTATTTTTTATATCTTGTAGTAGTCGTTGTTGTAGTTGTATATTGTTGAACATAATCATTATATAAACTGCAATCAACTTTTAATTCGATTAAGACATCTTCGTTTGCTCTGGCTTTAAAGTTAACACCGGGAGTTAACCAACCAGCAAGTAAACCGACACCTGCACCGGTCGGGAAGCCTATTGCCATACCGTCACCTGAACGGTCATTTGCTTCACCAATCGGAAGTCCTATTGCAGCACCGCCTATTGCAGCACCGGCAACTGTATATTCTAACGGTTTTAGCCATTTGTTTTCTGTCAAAACACCTTCATTGTGGTTTAGAACTCTTGCAATAAACGGATATTCATGACCGTTAGGGAATACCATTCTTGTAAAGTGGAGGTATACTTCTGCGTTTTTATTTATCCATCTTTTATCTCTTAATTCTTCAATCGTTGCATATAATTTTGTGTTAGCCGGAATAATAAGAGTTCCTTCTTTTGTTACTACATCTTTTTTGAAGTAAAATTCAATAACATCGCCTATATTATGTTTAGTTGAGTTGAAGGATTCAACAAACGAAACTTTGAATACATTCTTTGCTAAAATTATTCTTCTCAAATTTGTAATAGAAACCCTATCAACAACGGCTACCCCGTAATTATCCAAATGTTCAACAGAAAGGACATATTCTTTAGGTTCTTCAGGAACTTGTTCTTCTTCGGTTACTTCTGCTTTTTTATCGTCTTGAACCAGATCAAGAGCTTTCATTAATCTGGCAAGTAAAACGGCAGCTTCAGCTCTGTTTAAATCTCTGTTCGGATTCAATTCCGTAGCTAAAGGCCAATTGATATACAACCCGTATTTTATAGCCTTTGAAAACGGAATAATACCCCAACCGGGGATTTCTGAGGAATCAGCAAACTGATTTAATATATCTGTATTAACATCTGTATCTTTTGTTATATGGCTCATTATAGAAGCTGTTTCAACCTTTGTAATAAATCTTTGAGGTTTAAATTCACCGTCAGTATAACCATATATCAAACCGAATTGGTCAGATCTTGCGATATCAGGATAACCAAAGGTTGCAGGTGTAACATCGGAATATGCCGGCTCTGATGTAATAGGGGCTTCACTAAGTCCCAATGCTCTGAGCAGCATGCCTGTCCATTCAACTCTGGGAACTTTATCTAAAGGTCTGTAGGTTCCGTCAGCATAGATAGGAACTATCCTTTTTGTAACAACGTCTTCAATTTCTTCCGCTGCCCAATAATCATCAGGAATATCCGTATAATCCTTTGCCAATGCAGAAGAAACACCTGTTAGCAACAATGCGAAACTTAATAACATTGCTGCTAAATTCTTTCTAATGTCCATTTGTACCTCACTTAAACTATTAAATTTATATTCTATTCCACTTTATACAAGAAATTATATGTTAAAAGAATTATTTAGGCAACATGACTACATTTAATAATGTAGAAAAGTTAAATATTTATATATATTTTATCTAACATAATATATTTGTCTTGCAAAACTTAATTTAATTATTTACACAAAAACCGCCAAAAGGCGGTTTTTTAATCTTGTATCTAAAGTTTTAAATCCTACATAAAGTGTCTTATCCAAATATACCCTGTTGCCAAGGACAATGAAATAAATACAACAACTATACCGTATTTCATAAAGGATAAAAACTTAATCGGGTGACCGTTCTTTGCTGCATTTTCAGATACTATAACATTTGCCGCAGCGCCTATTATAGTCAGGTTTCCGCCAAGACATGCTCCAAGCGACAAACACCACCATAAAGGAAGAACATAATCTCTGCCCTTTATTAACTCTATTTCCTGAATCATAGGCGCCATTGTTGCGGTATAAGGAATGTTATCAATTATCCCCGATAAAATTCCAGATGCCCATAAAATTACGAACGATGTTATTTTTTGGGAACCTGCCGTAACCTTTAGCAGCCAGTCAGCCATTAATTTAATTCCGCCGGCAGCCTCGAACGCACCAATAATTATAAATAAACCGATAAAGAAGAAAATAGTATTCCACTCAACATCTTTAAAAGCTTCCTCGGGTTTTTCAAATAATAAAAGTATACTTGCCCCTATAAAAGCAATAATACATGTTGCAATGTGAGTTATATCGTGAGTTATAAAACCCAGTATTACCAATCCTAAAATAAGCAGACTTCTCTTTAATAAAGCATAGTCCGTAATAGTCTTGGAATTATCAAGTTCCAGGATTTTTGCCATTTTTTCTTCTGTTGTTTTAAGCTGTTTTTTAAAACATAAATACAAAAAACCTATAACAGCAACCATTATTATTAAACATATAATGGTTAATTCCGATAAAAAGTTCATAAAAGAAAATCCCGCAGCACTTCCTATAATTATATTCGGCGGGTCACCTATTAATGTTGCCGTTCCTCCTATATTTGATGAAAATACTTCTGCTATTAATAACGGAATGGGATTTAAATCCAATTGCTTTGCAACTACAAATGTTATCGGCATAACCAGTATTACCGTGGTTACATTGTCTAAAAATGCCGATAATATTGCCGTAAAAAATGATAAAACTATTAAAACCATTAAAGGATGACCTTTGGTCATTTTTAAAAGTTCAATAGCTATCCATTTGAATACACCGCATCTTGTAGTAACATTCACAATTATCATCATTGATACAAGAAGAAAGATAACATTAAAATCCACAAAATTAATAAAATAAAGTTCGTTTAATCCTGTTTCTCCTACCTTTTCCTGACTAACCAACCCTGTAAATACCACTACTGCGGCACCTAAAAGTGCAATTGTAACTTTTGGAATTTTTTCCAGCGCAATAAAAATGTATGCAAGTATCAAAATTACTGCGGAAATTACTATTGCATGGCTCTGAACCAGTGTGTAAAATTGTTCCATACTCTGCCTTTCTTAAATATTTAATCATGTTAATTTTATCAAAAACATAAAAACATTAAAGAATTTTGTATTGAAATTTAAACAGACAAAGTAAAGTTCTATTGAGCTTGTTTGCGTACAAATGCCGCCAAATTACATATTGTTTACTTCTAAAAGATTCATTATGCGGGTTTTATATGATTTCAAAAACTCATTTGAATCTTTCCAGCCAAATTCCTTTAAAAGATTTTCCGGTATGTTATATGAACCGTCCTTCTGCTTCTTAAACATTGTATCAATAGCAGTTTTTGTGTTTTTTATTGCAGATTTTGGCGAGGCAGATTTTAATTTTGGAGTCATTTTTTCTTCCGGATTTAATACATAATTTAATGCTAAAGCAATATCAGTTCTGTTTATTCCTTCTAAACATCCTATATAAAAATTACCCTCTTTAATTGCATTTATAAAATCCGGTAAATATTCTATACTGTCGTCATATACTCTGTTTAAACAAGACATTGGAAATTGAACATATTTTAAACCTGCAGCTTCACATAATTCTTTACAATTATTTGTATTCCTCTTTTCTCTTAAATCAATTATTTGCTCAAGTCCTGATTCTTTTAATTTTTCAATTTCATTTTTATGCCTATCTGTTAATAAATAAGAGCAACTGACTCCTTTTCTTTTAGTTGTAATTGTCATATTTTTAATATTCCGCTTGCAAAGATTTGAGTAATCAAAAGATAATTTTTTGTTATCATTTTCTGATAAACGTTCAGTTTCTATTTCATGCGGTTTTTGATTTAAACATGTATACGCACCCGCCATATATAACAAATGATTTCTTAGTGCATCCGCAACACGGTGATCCTCCCAGTAATCTCTGTTATTATGGTCATAAGAAGATTTAAATGATTTTACAGATAAGTTTAATGTATTTTTATTATCAAAATATTTTATATTTGAGGAACTTGTAATATTCATAGTTTACCTTTTATTTAATACCGCCCCGCCCGAATTTCTTATCAGGAAATTTTTTCGGACTGATTATATAAAACAAAAGATACTCAATATTTGCTAAAATCTATTTACATACTTCACAAAACTTATTTTTTTCTTCATAAGTTACTTCTGAGCCG